>JAIMBU010000516.1 GCA_023511325.1 Gorillibacterium sp. | reverse complement strand
CGCTACCAGTATTTGATTTACTCAAGGGATTATGGACATGATTTTGACGACCTGGTTGGAAAGGGAAACGATCTGGCGGTTCAGCAAAGTGAAATTCAACGAATTGTTGTTGAAACATTAATGGTTGATCCACGGACGGCCAGTGTAGGAACCTTTTCTTTCTCTTGGCAGGATGACACTTGTTACTTTTCTTGCAAGATTACGAGCATTAGGGATGTTGAGAAATTGCTCGAGGGGAGTGTAGGGACATAATGGTTGATTTACCACAATATTTACAGGATCAAACAGAGGATCAAATCATGCATCGTATGCTAGACAGAATACCTGCTGATATCGACAAAGCAGAAGGATCATTTATTTGGGATGCTCAAGCGCCAGTAGCATTTACCCTTGCGGAGGCAGCAATATGGGCACAGGAAGTGCTGCGAAGGGGGTTTGCCAGAACTACATTCGGTCAGTACCTAGACGAACGGGTCTGGGAACATGGAATAACTCGAAGGGCGGCGATACCAGCTTCTGGATCGGTGCAGTTCGTGGGCAATCCTGGGAAAATGCTTCCTGCCGGAACGATTGTGGCTACACCAGCAGATGACATATCCGGCGAGGCATCGATTGAATATGAGACGCTCTCACCTGTCACACTTGATGTTAATGGGGAAGGGACAACTCAGATTCGGGCTTTAGTTTCTGGAATTTCTGGGAATGTACCAGCAGGTGTTATTGATATTATGGCTACACCAGTAACAGGTATCAAATCAGTGAAGAATCTGTACCCACTAATCGGAGGAACTGATGTAGAATCGGATACCTCCTTGCTGGAGCGCTACTATGCCCGCATTCGTAGTCAAGGGACGAGCGGTAACAAAGCTCAGTATGTGCAGTGGGCCCTTGAAGTTCCTGGTGTTGGAGGTGTAAAAGTCCTCCCGCTATGGAATGGGCCTAAAACTGTGAAAGTCATCATTACGGATACAGATAAATATCCGGCCTCCCCATCTCTCGTTGAACAAGTACAGGCATACATCGATCCTGTCTCCGGGATGGGTGAAGGACAGGCTCCAATTGGAGCAGAGGTGACGGTTTCCACGGCGCTAAGCAAGACCATTAATGTTGCAGCCAAAGTTATATTGGCTGAGGGTTATATTTTACAGTCGGTTGTGGACACATTCCGAATCCAACTAGAAACTTATCGAAAGAATGTTTCTTTTGTCGCCACCTATGTAAGTCATGCGGTCTTGGGTGCTCTATTGCTATCAACTGCAGGGGTTTTGGATCATAGTGGACTCACTATCAATGGAAGCACGGCAAATGTAGCCTTAACAGACATTGAAGTGCCGATTATCGGTACCATTGAACTGGAAAAGTCGATTCAAACTGCCAGGATTTAGTTGTTATCAGCTCGGGAGGAGGTGAAATATGGGATATGGCAAGTTAATATACGGTGCAGAAGCATTATACGTAACTGATCCAGAGCTGGAGAGCGATAGAGGATTGAGAAAACCAGACCTGATGCAATATCTTCCCACATATTACGATACATCACGCGTGATGTTTGAACTGCAGGATTCCGAGGCTGAAGAGATCAGACTGCTTTTGGATGCATTGGACGATATTCTCATTCAATTTTTTGTGGATACAGCTACATGGGGGCTAACAAATTGGGAATTTGAGCTCGGATTGACTACAGATTCATCTCAGTCTTACGTGCGTCGACGAGAAATGATCAAGGCCAAGCTTCGGGGTGCTGGTACCACAACGCCTGAGATGATCCAGCGTGTTTCGTCCGCCTTTAGTGGCGGGGAAGTAGTTGTCGAGAATGTCCCGGGAGAATACCGGTTTATTGTGCGTTTTGTCGGTATCTTAGGAATACCGCCAAACATGCCGGGATTAATCCAGATGATCGAGGAGATCAAGCCAGCACATTTGGCATACGAGTTTGCCTATACGTATACAATATGGGCCATCGTCACCGCTTTAACATGGACGCAAGTAAAAACGATGACTTGGGGTCAACTCAAAATATATGGAGGAGGTTAATATGCAAACAACAGGGAATTTAGGGCTAAGAAAGCCCGAGGGAACGGACAATGTAGATATCTCCGATCTGAACGCTAATGCTGATATCCTTGATGCGGAGGTCGTCAAGCTTGCTAGTATATCGGAGGCGGGCAGAATGTCAGCTGTGGATAAAACAAAGTTGAACGGAATCGCAGTGGGGGCAAATAGTTATGTGCATCCGGCGGCACATCCACCGTCCATTATCATGCAGGACGCCAGCAACCGGTTTACCACGGACGCCGAAAAGGCGGCGTGGAACGACAAGGAAACACCAGCAGGTGCACAGGCCAAAGCGACAGCAGCCTTGAGTGCTGCTCTGGATGCTTTGGACAGTGAGGTAGATGTGGTAGGATCTATCCCTATAACACTTACACCAGGCATCCAAACAATCAATGTTGAGCGGTTATCCATGCTCTCACACGTAGCATTTGTGGGGCGCACGTTGGTTAATCTATTGGGCAGAGATGGTAATTGTGAGAGTACAGCGGGGTGGACTCCTGCCAATGTTACAGCAACGCTTGACTCAACAAACATCAAATATGGCACAAATGCAATTAAATTAACTTTGTCACCAGCAAACGGGAATGTCTATAGAGATTATAAAGACAGATTCAAAGCGGGTAGCTATTATATATTGGTTGCTGACGTAAAGAACGGAAATTTATCCGGCGGTGTGTATCTTGAAGTAAATTTTTCTGGTGGCGTAGGCTACAGAAGTGGAGGTCTATCCGCATCAACAACGTACACTACTGAGTACATCAGAATAGCCCCGGTAGATTTTGCGTCAGCGACTAATATTTACGTAGCTCTTGAGGCAAATGGTGCAACTGGACAATATGGCTTTTTTGATGGGCTTAGATTGTATGAAATTACAGCCGCAGAATACACAGCTATCGATACTATGACAGCAACTCAAGTAGCCGCAAAATATCCGTACACTGAGGGTATTAGTAACGTAGACAACATATACATCAATCGCCTTAATGCCTCAACGGGCGCAATCGAGCAATCTCTATACCTATGGGATATGCAAGCAGCATCTAACCTGGATGGTAGTATTGCAGATAGCGTCTACCAGGGTGCAGATGGTCGGTTCCGGGTATCGCGGGAATATAAGACAGTGGAATTGACGGGTGATTTACCATGGATTTACGCCGTTAGTGCCACAGGCTATAAAACGCTGATACTGCAAAACTATCCATACAATGGATCAACTTTGCAGTCCACAGTTATTAAATACGATGGAAAAGTAATTCTTAGAAGCGCCCTTACCACAGGGGACAACCAAAACATAAATACATCAAATGGCGATTTTTACTTGACCGTTTCCAGTGCTGATTCAGGTTGGGGTGACGCTTACACACCAACAATTGCAGAAATACAGGCGTATTTTAAAGGCTGGGTTATGATCCGAAACGAAGGCGGGGTAGGTACGCTTTATAACGGGACAGGTACAAAG
>JAIMBU010000515.1 GCA_023511325.1 Gorillibacterium sp. | reverse complement strand
TGACTGATTTGTTTATAAGATATTGGAATATCATTAATTTATTTGTGATAAGCTTTCTTATCATAAACACTATTTTAATGCTTTATTTTATGAAGTAGAAAATGATTTTTCAATATTCTGCTCGTTTTTGTCAATTATGTTCCTGACTTTTGAAACCGTCTTATTTATATTTATTAGAACGATTATGGCAAAAACGCAAATGGAGCAAACAAAAAGGAAAACGATGAGCTGACCCAGCTCACCAAGCGTCAAGGTTATTTCATTCATATTTTTCTCTCCCCTGCTGTTTTATTGCTTGTTTATATTATCATCGTCATTTTCACATGAGCAAATATCGTCACAGCAATCAGGTTCACATTCAGAATCAACACATTCGCAGCAGCAGTCGGATGAATCATTTCCTGACCCGTCATTCCCAGCTTTTTTGGAAGTCATTTCTTTAATTTTTGAGGAAGCTTCTTCAATTTTTTCTTTCACTTCTTCAGAAAGCTTTTGTGCGCCTTTGGCAATAGTTTCACGCGTTTCCTTGCCTGATTTTGGAGCAAACAGGAAACCTGCCGCAAGGCCTAACGCAGTACCGATACCTGCTCCTATAGCTACATTTTTAGCGGTATCGTTTTTCTTTTTCTTTTTTTCGTCAACAAGTTACGTTGAAGGAAACAAGTCTGTCTCTGGTCATACTTTGCAGACTTCAAAGTTCTCGTTTGCTTTTGCCATCCTGTTCCTCGTCGTAGATCTAATAGGTGCTCTGAGGGATAAACCGCTCTACCCCAACTATTATTCAGGTTATCTCATTTCGGGTCTGATCTTCGTCATACTCACATTTGCCTTTGTATACCTACGTCTGATGCTAACGCTTCGATTGTCCCGAAATTTGGCTCCTGCTGCGAAAGATCAGGACAACGAGCCAGCAGATGCTAACCACTCCAAACAAGGGATAAAGAAAGGACAGAAGTGAGCTGAAGCCAAGCTGGGCGATTAGAAAGCAGGCCGTCAATAATCCGATGGTTAGCCTTATCTTGGATATGCTGATTATTCTCTGCCCGACTTGCAGGCTTAATCCATAAATATCAGCTACAAAAGTTGTGAATATCTCTCCGAATATAACCAAGGTATACATGAGTTGGATAAACGGAGCAATGCCCTTCATCAATTGTGCCATGGGAATTTCGAATTGATGGATACCTGGCATGTGAGCAGATAAAGCGATATGAGCGACCAGGAGCATCGTACCGATAATCAACCCACCGAGTACTCCACCGAACACCAGAACCTTCCGGTCACGAAACGCTGTTCCCAGCGGGACGAGAACTGCTTGTGCTGTAGCTAAGTTAAACGCAGTATAGAGAATGGGCGAGAATGCGATTCGGATTGGACTAGCGTCACTTGTTATACTCAGCCAATTACCGAGCGTCGGCTGGGGAAGTGTCTGGATGAAAATTAGACCGATAAAAAACATCATGCAAGGCACAACTATGGAGTTGACGGCAAGAATCCCGTTTATTCCTCGCTGGAGAACCCAGAAACCGATGAACAGGGTCAAGAGCAAGCCAACCTGATAATGGAAATGAAGTTGTTCCTGAAACAATGAACCGGCTCCAGCAAGCATGACGGCTGAAGTACCTAGTAACACCACAAGCAGGAACAGGCTGAATATTCCGCCTAGCTTGGGTCCGAGAATCATCCGATTGAGATCCTCATGCGACCGATAATCGGCATCGTGGGCAAGTAACATAATTTTAATGCCTAGCCAAATGAACAAGAAAGCAGCTATACCGATTGCTGGCACGGCCATCCAGCCATAACGGGTGAAAAATTGCAGGATCTCCTGCCCTGATGCAAAGCCAGCACCGACGATAGTGCCGACATAGGTAAATGCCACTTGGAGGATTTGTCCGATTTTTCGCATTCGGTATTCCGCCCTTCCATCCCAATGTTACCAAGGTATGTCCAAGTTAAGAGGCTCATGCTTAAAAGTCCTCCAGTTCCACTTTTATCGTGGTTTTGGAGGACTTTTGGGTCTTATTTCGGAATTGCTCATTAGGTACTCCCTTTTGAGACAGTTCCCTTTACGTTTATGCGATGCATTTTAATTTTTCAATTAGAGGTCAATGCGGCTGAACAGCTTGATGGATTGAATGGTGTCAGTAATGGGGTCAATGTCAATTTTTAGAATGGTGTCTTCTGTCTGATAGGTAAGGACATAACCCGTATTGGTATCCGGCTCGCCTAAAGCTTGAACAGCAGACGCTTGGTTTGCTCCGACGCGCAGACCGTTTAACCCGGGGTCTGATCCATTATCACTAATTTCAACAAAGCGAACCTGACGATTCTCGGCAAAACCAACCGTAAATTGAGCATAATGATAGATGATCAGCGGGTCGCCTTCCTCATTTTGCACATATTGACTGTCTGGCTTACCATATCGCTTGGTCACGTCATCGAAAGTGTCAGATAAGGTCAAGGCCATCAAGGATGGGTGCTCGAGCGTATAGATCGTTGATGCATCTATGACTTCACCAGTCTTTGTTCCATCCTTAGATGGCTGCGCAGATCCTGGATTTTTATTGGATTGGAGAATCTCTGCTGGTTTCCCCTGAGTTGGTGAGGGCGTTGCGCTTTCCGTATTCTTGCTTGGGGCTACCCAATAACCGGAGATGAACCCGATACTGATAGCAATCGCTACAGCTGATAGGCCCAGCATAAGACGCTTTATAGATCGCTTCATTGGGGTCACCCTCTCCAAGCCTAATCTTGACTCTATTATTTACCCTCTATTAGTATAGACTAATCATAGACTGAAAAAGTTCCGTTTTAATCTAAAAAAAGTTAAAGGTCTAGGTGAGCATAATGTGGATTGCTTAATTTGTTTCGTTTTTGCTATGATAGATCAAGACGCTGTGGGCGAATGGAGGTTGGAACCGCTATGGAGAAATTGAAAGAACGAATACGCAAAGAAGGAATTGTGCAGTCAAACGATGTATTAAAGCTGGATGCGATTCTCAATCATCAGGTAGACCCTGAGCTTATTATGGAAATGGGTAGTGAATTTGCCCGACGGTTTCATGGAGAACGGATAACGAAGGTGGTCACCATTGAATCATCAGGTATCCCCATTGCTTTTGCAACGGCGGCTGTACTTAAAGTACCCATGGTATTTGCTCGGAGGAAGAGGACATTAACAACAGATGAAGACTGCTACTGCGAACGTGTGCCTTCTTTTACAAAGGGTATTGTTACCGATATTATGGTCTCGCGCGCGCTTCTGTCCCCGAATGATCGTGTCTTGCTGATTGATGATATTATTGCTAATGGAGATGCTGCCAGGGGAATTGTCCGGATCATTGAACAGTCGGGCGCTGAGATTGTTGGTTTTGGCGTTGTAGTAGAGAAGGCTTTTCAACAAGGAGCGGAGACCATTCGTGCGATGGGCATACGTTTAGATGCACTCGTTACTATCCTTCGCTTAGAACCAGGGAATATCGTTATGGCGGATTGAGATTGGTAAAAACTTTTCTTTTCCCTCAACGGTTTTTCC
>JAIMBU010000514.1 GCA_023511325.1 Gorillibacterium sp. | reverse complement strand
ATAAAAACTCGATAGTTATGTTTAAGAACAATAGAGAAGGGGTAAAAAAATTGAAGCAAAAGTTAAGCGATAGATTCAAAATCCTCAAAATCAAAAGGCTTAGAAGTTGGCTGATGCTTATTGTCATCACGATGCTAATTATTCCAAATCTGCTAGTGGTATTATTCTCGGTAAACAGTGCAAATTCGCAGCTAGAGGTAAAGATGGAGGAATCAACCCAGTCGAGCGTCAAACTGCTTAATGATATTGTGGATCGGATTATCGAGGCGGAGATTGCGAACGCCAACCTGCTAGCCTTTCAGATCTCTTCTTTGGATGTTGACAAGAAATCGACCTCCGTGCAGACATTGATCGATCAGTTTATGGTGGAGCATCCTGAGATGGAGATTTTGACGCTTGGGAATGAGAAAGGGGCTTGGATGAAATCTCCCGATCCGGGGAAGGAAGAATATGATCCCCGCACAAGAGGCTGGTATGTGAGCGCAATGAAAACACCTGGAAAGGTCGTCATTCCAGACCCCTCAGTATCGGCATAAACAGGCAATCCTATCCTGACCATTTCACGCACCTTTCCCGATGGCAAAGGAGCATTTACCTTATGTCTGAGTCTGAATCAGCTCAATGAGATGGTCAAGAAAATCAAAATCGGGTCGCGGGGTTATGTCTATATCATCGATCGTAGTAGCAAGTTCGTCTCCCACCCAACCTTTGCAATTGGGGAAGAAGCCACAGGGGATTACCAAAAGGTTATTCAAGGGGGCGAAGCGGGGCTACTGAGCTATAATAACCCTCAGACGGGTATCAGCCAGCAAGGATATTTTGCGACCAATGCATTAACTGGCTTTAAGCTGGTCGGAGTTCTTCCTACTGATGAATTCAGTGAAGCTTCTATGCCAATCATCTGGACCTCCGTCATCGTTTTGGTACTTTCGATTATCGGTGCTACTCTCGTAATGTACTTTGTTATTCGCCGGATCACAAAACCGATTGAAGCTTTAAACCGCTCTGCTAAGCGTGTGAGTGAAGGATATCTTAATGAAAAAGTTCTCACAACTCGGCATGACGAAATTGGTGAATTAGCTGAAAACTATAACGCAATGGTTGAATCCTTGCGCCAAATGGTGCTAGATATGGCGAATACGTCGGGATTGCTGGCAGCATCTAGCGAGCAACTCACAGCAGGAACAGAGCAGAATAGTCGATCTGTAGAATATGTGAACAAACTTATCCAAGAATCAGCAACAGGCGCCGAGCAACAGGCTATTTCCTCAGAGGATATTTCTAAAACGATGGAGGAAATGGCTCAAGGCATCCAGAAGATTGCCGAGTCTGCGGAGAAAATTGTCGAATCATCCACCAAGACAGAGAAGGATGTACGTGTCGGTAACCATAAAGTAGAAGGCGTCAGTCAGCAGATGGGTGCGATTCGCGACTCGGTCAAAGAGTCAGGTAGCTTGATTGAGCAACTGTATGGACAAAGTGAGAAAGTGTCTCAGCTGAGTACGGCGATAACGGATATCTCTGGACAAACGAATCTTCTGTCCTTGAATGCGGCAATCGAAGCGGCTCGCGCTGGTGAACACGGTAGGGGTTTTGCTGTGGTGGCTGGAGAAGTTCGTAAGCTTGCCGATCAAACGACAATCACGGCTGAACAAATTCAAGGGACAATCAAGAATATGACAAATCTAATCAGTAGTGTATTTGATATCATGAAGAATAAGGTGACAGCCGATGTGGATAAGGGTATCGCTGTGACACTGGAAGCGCGACAGGCTTTTGCCAATATTGAGGCTTCGACACAGCAGATTGCGGAACAAATTCATGACGTATCGGCTATCACGGAGCAGATGTCAGCAAGTGCAGAGGAAATAGCTTCGTCAGTCCAAGAAATGGCAGGGATCTCGGGAGAAACCCTCCATACCCTGCAAAACGTGAACGCTGTCAGTCAGGAGAATCTAGCCTCACTGGAGGAAGTTGCAACCTCAGCAGCAGGACTGTCGATCATGGCTGGAGATATGCAGGTTAAGCTTGATCGGTTCGATTTGCACCAGGCAAAAGAGTAAGGGTATTGATGTTTTTTATTACAACATAAGAAAACGCCTGTCTGCTCGATAAGAGCGGATTGGCGTTTTTGGCTTGCATCTACATTCGGGGAGTATATGTCCAGCGTATCAAGCCGTTCTGACAAACGGTATGCTGCTTATAGGCGTTATCGGCGGTTGCACATATTGGTTTAACGGACCTTCGTAGATAAGGCTAAACTCAGGTACTCCGGTAAAATCACCAGGTCTGACCATAGCGGCAGGCTTACCGGCAATGATAAACCCATTCTCTTCAAATACTGCTGCAACAAACTGGGAACAGAAGTAGGCATGCTTGCGTTCGTATTTAATGTTAAGGAGTAGTCCGAATAACCCTAGTATGTTATATTTGTAAATCTGCTTTTCCTTTTCAATCTGCTGAATATAATCTTGCATTTGGTCATACGTTTGATCACTGGCACGATAGCAATACAAAGCGCAGGAAGCACTGAAGAATAACTTACCGCCCATATCCTCCTTGACGAATCCACCAATAAAAGGATTTCCTGGATTTTTTCGTCCGAAACTATACACTTCACTAAGGTTTTCATCAAAGGAGATGGATGCATGATTCAGGGGCGCTCGGGTTACCAATTTAATTATACGGGTAAGCAATGTACCGGTATCTGTAAGAAGTACGTATATACACTTCTCTGTACTCATGTTTAAGCCCCCCGTCCATTAGGATGAAAAATCATTCCTTACATATACTCTATATCAAAACCCAATTATTTGGAACCACCTTTAGATGGGTTTCTTTCATAGACCAAAGTCGGGGTCGCTGCACTTGCACCTTGCTACTTGCGGTTGATGTTGTGGTTCGTTTGCTTTATGAAATAAAACGAGGTAGTATTAGGTTGCGAGCAATCTAATTGCTGAAAATATAAATGGACTTGTTAAACGTAATGATGGGCGCGTATTGATGAGAGCCACATGGAGGAGTTGTCGGAATGGGAGTATTTAATTTCTCAGTCAATAATATTCGTGGTGAGGAAGTCAGTCTTGAGCGTTACAAAGGCCAGGTCATTGTCATCGTAAACACAGCAAGCAAATGTGGATTTACACCTCAATATGATGGCTTGCAGAAGCTTTACGAAAAGTATCGTGAGCAGGGACTCGTTATCCTTGGTTTTCCCTGCAATCAATTTGGTGGGCAAGAGCCAGGAACGAATGAAGAGGTTCAAACCTTTTGCCAGCTCAATTATGGGGTTACCTTCCCATTGTTTGATAAAATTGAGATCCTAGGCGAGAATAAACATCCCTTATTTGCTTACTTAACAGAGCAAGTGCCCTTTGCGGGCTTTGATCTGGATACCCCCTCCGGCAAGATGCTGAACGCTCTCTTCCAGGAGAAAATGCCACACCTACTTGCTGGTAACGACATTAAGTGGAACTTCACTAAATTCTTGATTGATCGTGAAGGTAACATTGTTAGTAGATTGGAATCTCCCGTAGACC
>JAIMBU010000513.1 GCA_023511325.1 Gorillibacterium sp. | reverse complement strand
GTCCTGTTGGATACATCGTTCAGCCTTTTCTTAGGTATTGCTTCTTTATCACAAAACGTTGATGTTCTGCTGTTGCCGATACTCTGTCGGCGTTATCTCAAATCGCTTGCGAAACAACTGCGTGAAATGCCGCATGTCCTGGTAGCCAATCCGTTCAGCGATTTCGGCTAGCTTCAGCTTAGGATTTAGCAGTAGCTTCTTGGCTTGTTCCAGCCGCAAGTGAATCACGTAGTCCTTGTAGCCTTGACCGGTCTTTTGCTTGAATAATTGACTAAAGTATACGGGATTCAGGAAGACGGCAGCAGCTACCTTTTCCAATGAGATGTCCTGGCTATAGTGCTCTTTAATGTACTGCAAGGCAACCTCGATGGCCTTCTCACCTCCACCCTTCAGCGGCTCCAATTCCTGGACAACAGAAGCCTGCCTCATCCGCATCACTAACTCTGGAACAGTTTTGAAATCCTGGTTCAGTCCAGAATGGATCATATGAAAGGGTACTTTTACATACCGCTTGATGTAACCCTTGGCTTCCTCCTGTAGGGCCTCGATGCGAAAATCCTCTTTAAGTGTAACTAGTCCCAAAAGACTTTGCCGATCATAGCTGACAACGAAGCCACTTCCGTAGCGCTCAATCAGTTCAGAGAGAATATTATCGACGACAAAATGCTCCAAATGAACGTTTTTCTCTCCTGCATCCATCTGCACCATAATTAAATAAAAGTTGTGATGTTGCTCGATAAATGGCCCTGTGTCTAAATCTCCAATATCTAGCCCGGAGGCGAGTCGTTGGAATACACCCTCGCGCAGATACTTGAGGCTTGCCTTCAGGCGTTCGCCATCCTTCGACATTTCACTATCTTGCTCAATTTCTTCGACAAGGCTTGTAATCAGAGCTAGAAGCTTGCTTTTGCCAATAGGTTTGAGCAAATAATCCCTTGCCCCAAGACGAACTGCCTCCTGCGCGTAAGAAAACTCACTGTGTGCAGAGATCACCACCCATTTGACATAGGGGTATTTGCGCTTGGAAATTCGCATAAATTCCAAACCATTCATCCCGGGCATCAGTATATCAGTCAAGACAATATCGATCCGTTGCTCGCCGATGATCTGCACCGCTTCTTCCGTTGAAGCGGCTAGGTAGACACCGTAGTCCGGGTGTAGCTGCCGGATCGTCCGCTTAATGCCTTCGCGGATCGCACGCTCATCGTCGGCTATAAGAATGTTCACGCGTTCACTTCCCCTTCTTTCATCAGCGGCAGTACAATCGTTACAATCGTTCCTGCACCAAGCTCGCTTTCAAGCTCAAGACCATAAGCTTCCCCGAACATGTATTTTAAGCGGAGATGTAGGTTCTGCAAGCCAATCCCTCCTTTGCTTTTTCCAGCTGGAGTCTCTCTTTCGAGCGAAGCAATAAGTCGCACTAACTGCTCCTTGCTCATCCCATTTCCATTATCCTCAATCATAATTCGCAGGGTTTGGCCCTCAGCACGGGTGTACACTTTCAAAAGCCCCGGTACTCGATCTAACGACTCCAAACCATGTTTAACGGCATTTTCAATAATAGGCTGCACGGTCATGCGCGGAATCGGAATATCCAGCCACTTTTCATCAATGTCGATCTCAACCTGAAGCCGACCTTCCAGCCTGATTAAGATGATCGTTAAGTAATGACCGATCTGTTCAACCTCTTCCCGCAGCGTGACCGCTTTCCCTTCCTCCCAGTGGCTACTGTAACGAAACATATGAGAAAGCGACAGCACAAGCTCTCCCAAACGATCATTTCCTTTCTCATCCATCATCCAATAGATCATATCTAGCGTATTGTAGAGAAAGTGCGGATTTACCTGGGATTGCAGGGCAAGTAGTTCAGCGTTCTTCTCGCTGACAGAGGATACCTTCACCCGCTCAATGAGCTCCTCAATCCGGAGCACCATCCCATTAAAAGAAGCCACAAGAATATTGATCTCCTTGTAAGAGGTCACATTTAAGACCCTGCGGAAGTTGCCGATTTCGACTTGCTTCATTTCCCGAATGAGTTGTTTAAGCGGCTTTGAAATCGTTCGCGATACAAAAGAGCCAATAATGGCAGAGACGAGTATCAAGATAGAAGCCACGATCAGCAGATACCGCTTCATTTCCACCATTTCAACATTTAGATCCTTATTCGGCGTAATGCTGACAACAGACCAATCGGCAAAGGGTAGCCGACTGGCGACAACAAGCCGATCAACCTCATGCTGGACCACAATATTCTCCGATTCCTCTAGCTTAGGGAGTGTTTTAAGATCAGGCATTTCCGGTTGGATACCCGATACAATACGGCCATCACCCGATACAATATAAACCTGACTGTGTTTACCTAGCTTTAAATTATTTAATGCTGCCAGAATAGGCGCGGGGTCTGACTCATAGAGAACGATACCAATCGGTTTATGCTCATTCAGATCGAATATTTGCCGTCCGAAAGCAAATACTGAACGTTGTTCGACTTTATCAATCAATGAATGCGGATAAACACCAAGCCAAACCATTTTACCAGAAGAGTTATGCAGTTCATCGTACCACTGCTCATCTCGATAATGCTCATCTACGACATTCATATAGTTGCCATAATTATAAATCTTTCCCTTGTCAGCGAGTACATGGATACCAAACATATCATCCCGAGAATAAAACAGCGCTCCAATGATCGTCGTAATCGAACGCTCATTGATATATTCCAGCGCTGGCTCATCCGTTTTCTCGTTAAACAAACGAACCATGTCGAGCTTGTTACTGAGAGACTTGGATAAGCTGTCATAGCCATTGTACATTAAATCAAATAACCCAACGGTTTGTGCTACGTTTTTTCGGGAAAGATCACTGATTTTCTCTTGGAATTGCGCTGTAGTCCGATTGTAGTAAAGTAATGTAACGATCAGCAGAATTCCAGCCATACAAAAAAGAAACAGCAAGAACACCCGCTGAGAAATGGAATGAAAGCCTTTATTCAAAAGGAATCTCTCCTCCCATCTTCGTTGTCTTTACTGCCTTCTTATTATAAACCTAGACCACTCCCTTGCATACATAAACGCACAGTGTCCAAGGACGCTGTGCGTTTATGTATGCTAAATCAGAAGTGAAATTTATCCAAAAGCTAAATTTAACCCTTAATCGCACCTGCAACCATACCTTTGGTGATCTGGTTGGAGAGGAAGAAGTAAATCAGAATGACAGGTAATGCTCCCATCACCAGGAAAGCACCAATGTTGCCGTAATTGACGGAGTATTGACTGACGAATGTGTACACCCCAAAAGGCAATGTCTTCAAGCGTTCGGAGCTAATGAAGGTTGCTGCCAGAATATACTCATTCCAGATGGAGATAAAGGTCAGGATACATACAGTCATTACGGGTGGAACGGAGATCGGCAAGATGATCTGTCGGAAAATACGATAGACACTCGCTCCATCCACAAAAGCCGATTCCTCAATCTCATGAGGGATACTACGCATAAAGCCGCTGAGAATGAAAACAGAGATCGGCGTAGAGAAGGCGATGTAAGGCAGAAT
>JAIMBU010000512.1 GCA_023511325.1 Gorillibacterium sp. | reverse complement strand
CGTTCTGGCTCCGCATTCAAGGAAAAAGTTATGAAGCAAATCCTCCACTAAATTCCCGCTGTTAAACACATTGGCTCCCGTCCATGGATTCCCCATCGAGTCGAATGGCATTGCGCCTTGCCCTCCAGCCAGGAAGTGATAAGAGAAACGTACATCTTTAATCGCACCGAGAGGCGTGGCATCTGGCAACTTATTGTCCGTCGAACCGCGCAGACATTTATTGATCGCATGCGACACTAGCTCAACGTGGCCAAGCTCTTCCGCCGTGATGCTCATGACCAAATCGTAGAAAGGTTTTAGCTTTTCCTTAGAACGGAAATTAAAGGATTGAAACAAGTAATTGTTGAGCGTTGACATTTCTCCGAACTTGCCGCCTAACAGTTCTTGTACCGCTGCTGCAGCATTAGGGTCTGGTTTTTCAACATTGGGGATCTCAATAGCGATCTCGTCCATCCGTTTGAACATTAATTTATGACCTCCTAAGGATTAGATAGCCCCTCGGCATTGACGTAAAGCAGATGGAGGAAGTTGGTTCGAGAGGGTATAAGCTAATCTTGCCCTATTTTTAACTTATATTACCGCTGTTTAAGCAATAATTATTTCCTTATGTAGCGAGAAGACGAGATTTGTCGTTCATCGAAGCTGACTAAGAATGATTGATGAAACGTATGTTCGCATATGAATTGACAACTCTTCTTCGACGGGTTATAGTAAAATATGTAAAACCAAACACGTTATGCGAGCGAAGCACCTCGCAAGATTGGCTCAAAGGCCATTCTTGGAGGTGCTTTTATTTTGGGTTAAATCGGGTACCGCCAGTGGCAGATACCGTAGAACCAAGATACTCGTAGGCTGTAAAAAATTGTAGATGGGAGCTGATTAAAGTGATTAACCACGTGAGGAAAACAAACGAAGCTAGTGGACAGACGAGAAGAAGCAATCATTTGAAATTATGGTTTTTGGTTTTTTGTATGGTGACACTTCTGTTGGGGAACACGACACAGGCCCATGCAGTCGAGAGTTGGGATGGGGCATTGGAGAAGATTGATCGACTATACAACGATTTTAGCCTGCTTGAAACAAGCCTACAGCTTGAAGGTCAGCAGATCAGATTGCTGCGTAAGCAGAACAATGATAATCTGAAGTCGGCTAACACAAGAATTCAAGCAATAGATCAGGGGAACATCAGCCAGCTAAAATTACAAGCCGAACAAGCACAGCTCAAACATGCTCCATTACTAAAACTCTATACAGAGTTAGGCAAGCAAGCTACGGCTGCAAGGAAAGCCAAGAATAGCAAAGCTGCTGTGTTGCTAGATCTCAAGCGCAACAACATGAAGGCTTCAGTGGTGGCTGCCCGCTCTGATGTGAAAGCAAAGCAGGATGCTCTGACTAGTGCCAAGAAGCAGGCAGCTAATAAGGCCCAAATCGTGAAGGATGCGTTAGTCCCGGTTCAGACTTTAAAAAAACAAGTGGCCGCCGAGAATAAAATTGTTACCGCTACGGAGAAGCTGCGTTCAGAAGCGAATAAACGCTATAAAGCTTGTGTTAAAATGGGGAATGCTATTACGGCGATGACAGAGATGCAGCTGGTATATGAACAGATGGTGAGAATTCAGGCCTCCCAGCACAAGCTCTCTGGGTGGGAAGGGAAAATCTCGGACACTATCCGCTTGGCAGCGGCGAAGCTGCCGAAATAAACCAGCAACAGCTAAAGTGCTATTGTGTTTTGTGGCTTGCTGCAGACTAAATGTTCTCACTATAAATAACGACAGAAAAAAGAGCTACTCCTACATGGAAGTAGCTCTTTGGCATATCGCAGATAAACGGCTAATATATTTTTCCTTCATATGAAGCGGATTCTGTCCTGGACTCTCCTGACCCAAGTGTATTACTTTTATCACGAACCCTGAGCAACAAGTTGCTCAATCGCGGCTTTCTCATTTACATCCTTGGCGATCAGCTTGTCATACCAGGAGGGGTCACTCAAGCCCTGCTTAGTTAAAGCGGCAAGATAATAGCGAATCACCAGCTTGTTAGCCTGATCCTCAAGGTCAGCGGTTAGAAAAGGTTGAAGGGTAGCACTGGCTTCTGCATAACTTCCACGTGCGTATTGAACCTCCCCTAGAGGCAATGCCATATTTCGCGTAACCACCAGCGGTGAGCCAATGGTTATGCTTTTTGGAACCTTAGCTATTCTCGCTTGCTGAGCTAATACTTGCTGACTTAGTTCAAGAACACGATTCCAGTGGAGCGTGGAGGTATCAGAGTCCTTAGCTGCTTTTGCTTGCTCACCTAGAAGCTGATGCAGGTACATGGCCCGTTCGTAATAAACAGCGGACCAAGGGTTTTGCCGCAACAAGCCCTCTGCATTCTCTATTGCAGCGGCATATTGCCCTTGTTCCATCGCCCATGAATAGCGATATTCGTAGCTCTCAATTAAATAAGGTTCATTTTTCTCCAGTTTCTGCAAAATCTTCTCGCCATCTTGTACTGTTTGGGGATTCTTATCTTGCGTAAAAGATTGATTGTATAAGTTTACCTTCAACAGGGCGTAGTCTGTATTCGTCGGATGAAGCTTGAGCGCTCCATCAAGCTTAACTTGTGTATCCTCTAAATTCACTTCGCCGGTGGCAAACGAGTCAAGAACCGCTTGCGCTTTCCCGTTTCCTAGGTACATGCGATAGGAGACGACGATCATAACCAGTGATATCAACCCAAGAAAGGTGGGGTATAGCCACTTATATTTATTTAAATACGACATATATTTGACAGACGGTGAGCTGCCTCTAGAAGCGGCAAACAGTCCGCCCAAGCTTATATAAACCAAGGCTGAGATAAACGCATAGCTCATATCGAAATCGATTAGCGCGTGACCAAGCAAGGCTACCGCGAGGATAAAAAAAGGAAAAGAATGGCGCTCAACATGCTTTTCCTTAATAGAATACCGAATGTATAATGCTAAGATGATGATGATAAAGGAGAAGATAATCAAGGAACCGAATATTCCCACATCATCAAGTATTTGGACGAAGAAGTTATGGGACTGTCTACTGACGTAAGGGTAGCTTTGATAGGATTGATAGAGGGAGCTCCACCCGCCTCCACCCGTTCCAAACAGCGGATAATCCTTGAAGATCCTTATCGCATCCAGGTAGAAATAACCTCGTTCACGCACACTGTGCTGGTTGAAGTTAATATTCTCGACACGTCCAGCGATACTCTCCGGAAGTAAGGAAGCTAGAGAAGTACCGAGAAGCAGGAAGAGGAATAATCCCCCTAATAAAGCCGCTACCAATGGAAGCCATAAGTTTGAGAAGTGCAGAGAGTTGACTTTATTAACTATTTTGCTAAGGAATCGTTTGATTAGCATATCGATTCCTACCGCAGCAAACGCAGTGACGATGGAAGCACCCGCTAAGGCACCCCACGACTTAAGCATCAGGCCTTGTTGGAATGTGGTTTGCAATTCAATCCCGTTATTAGTGCAAAGCGAGGTGATCGCGAGTGCTGCAACAACAGCAACCAATAGAATCACACAAGCCTTTACC
>JAIMBU010000511.1 GCA_023511325.1 Gorillibacterium sp. | reverse complement strand
ATCATTAACCTATTTTTACCAAAGATAGATTCTAGTCTAGTTATAGCAGGCTATTAGTCCAGCCCTAATCTAAGCAACTCACGTATATTGAACCATCTCTATAGGAGGTGTCGTCATTGAGTTGTCCAGATGAAAAGAAAAGATGTAAGAAGAAGATCATCATTGTCTGCCCGCCAAAAGAGAAAAAAAAGAAATGCCGCAAAAAGGTGATTAAGAAAATTGTGCGTGTAACGTGTCCACCACCCGAAGTGAATGTTACAGTTCCAACAGTTACGGGGCCTCCAGGACCCCAAGGAGCTCAAGGAATTGCCGGTGCTGCTGGTCCTGCCGGAGGACCTCAAGGACCAATAGGACCTCAAGGGCCACAAGGTGCAGTCGGAGCGGCAGGCTCACAAGGACCTCAAGGTGCTCCGGGACCAGCAGGGCCAATAGGAGCACAGGGAGCGCAGGGTTTGCAGGGAGCCCCAGGTTTTCAAGGAGCGCAAGGATTACCTGGACCAGCGGGACCGATTGGGCCTCAAGGTGCTCCGGGAGTTGCCGGACCAATTGGAGCGCAAGGACCAGCGGGCGCAATTGGAGCAACAGGACCGGCGGGCACAGCCGGAGCCGTTGGGCCAGCGGGACCCGCTGGTGTAGCCGGAGCGGCAGGACTAGCGGGTCCCGCTGGAGCAGCAGGCGCAGTTGGAGCAACAGGACCCGCAGGTGCAGCTGGAGCAGCAGGTGCAGTCGGCGCAACAGGTCCAACGGGTGCTGGAGCGACAGGCGCAACAGGACCTGCTGGTGCAGTCGGAGCAACTGGTGGAACAGGTGCAACAGGTGTGACGGGAGGGGTATTAGGCTTCGCTGATTTCTTTGCCCTCATGCCACCTGATAATGCGGCAACCGTTGCTCCTGGTACAGACGTAAGCTTTCCTCAAGATGGACCTAACAGTGGGACTACTATTGCCCGTACAGGTCCTAGTTCGTTCAACTTGGCGGCAATTGGCACTTATCAGGTTTTGTTTCAGGTGAGCGTAACCGAAGCAGGCCAACTTATTCTAACACTCAACGGCGCTGATTTATTCCCCACGGTAGTTGGGCGGGCAACAGGTACTTCTCAAATCGTAGAAATGGCCCTTGTGCAAACGACTTCGGACAACTCAGTTCTCACGGTTCGAAATCCTGCTGGTAATGCAGCGGCTCTAACTATCACCCCTCTTGCAGGCGGAACAAGACCGGTTTCAGCACACCTTGTTATCACGCAACTCGGATAAAAGGGAATAACAATGATCTGTTGGCAGAGAAGCTAGAGAGAATTATTCGGGTAGCTGTCTAGTTGATTAGTTTGAGAACTTGAGATGACAATTAATGAGGCTGCCGATCTTCTTTTCGGTGGCCTTACTGCGTTAACGGGCTATACGCCCCGTAAAGGACGGCTTCCGCTCTAATGCCCCATTGGTGACTGTAACGAAGTCCTTTTGGAAACATTAGTTTACGCAGATGGTGGATGGATTTTATGTTGCGGAAGCGGGAGGACGCCTCGGTGACAAACTCAACCTAGCTGGCATAAGATCAACCCGTAGAAAAGTAAAATCGTTGCTTTGACATTAACTGAATGGTCGTTTATCATAACATCATAGGACTTTTGAGAGTGTAATGGAACGAAATATGAGGGAGAATGAATGTCTATGCCGATTAAAAATCAATCCGGGAGCAAGAAAATCAGTGCAATCATTACTGGTGCTACGGGAATGGTGGGGGAAGGGGTTCTGCACGAATGTCTTGAGCATTCAGATGTGGAACGAGTATTGGTGCTAGGTCGCAAGCCGTGTGGCGTAACTCATCCTAAATTAACGGAAATTGTGCTTCCCGATCTCTTTGATTTATCGTCGATTGAAGCACGATTGGATGGCTACAATGCTTGCTTCTATTGCCTAGGGATATCTTCGGCAGGTATGAATGAAGCGGAATACAGCAGGATTACGCATGATTTGACCCTGTATGTGGCAGGCCTCCTCGCGAGAATAAATTCGGAGATGGTCTTCTGTTACGTAACCGCGGGAGGGACAGATCGCACCGAACAGGGAAAAAGCATGTGGGCCCGAGTGAAGGGGAGAACGGAGAACCAATTGCTGCAACTGCCCTTCAAAAGAGCGTATATGTTTCGTCCCGGCTACATCCATCCGACAAAGGGATTGAGAAATACTCATCGCTATTATGTTGCATTCTCCTGGTTGTATCCTGCGCTGCGTCGGTTTATGCCCAAGCATGTCATAACGTTAAGTGAACTGGGCAAAGCAATGATTAATGTCGTTAATAAAGACTATGACACTTCTATTTTAGAAAGCAAAGATATGGCTAAGGTTGCTCAGAAATAAATATATTAACGAGATTAAATAAAAAACGGGTTGAACGATTTATGTTCAACTCGTTTTTTTACTATCTATGCCAAAAAAACGTAATATAACGCCACGTTAAAAAGCAATCACGTATCTCAAATGCTTGCAGCTTTTTGCCGATAAACTAGAAAAGTATTAATAAGAATACATAGGTGTCAATTTATTCTTGTAATGAAAAGGAGCTTCCGACGTATTAACATACGAAATAGCTTGGCAATCAATAAATAGAGAGGAAGGATAGACATGATACAGCAGCGCGCGCTGTCTCAGCCCCTAACTAAACGGACTGACCGACAGGTCCCATGCGGAGAACCAGAATTCACCATCATTTTTGAAAGCTATTACCAACGAATCTACAACTATATACATTATCGGGTAAATTGCCGTTACACTGCTGAGGACCTAACTAGCCAGGTTTTTGAAAAAACGATCACCAAAATAGCGACCTTCAAGGTCGACCATTCACCATTTGAGGTGTGGCTGTTCGCGATTGCCCGCAATGTGGTGAACGATTATTTCCGTAGCAGCAGAAGACACAATCTTTTTTTTGTAGATATTATCAAGGCACGGATTTCAAGCCATAAAGAACCGGAGAGTCAGGCAGTTGCCAATGAATCCAGGGACATGCTTTCCAAAGCTTTAGAGGTGCTTAATCCCAAGGAACGCAACCTCGTTGCGCTTAAATTTGGCGCAAGCTTGAAGAACAAGGAGATTGCTGAACTGACGGGCATGAGCGAAAGTAATGTCGGTGTGAGCTTGTTTCGCAGTTTGAAAAAATTAAAGCAGGAGATCGAAAGGATGGATGAACATGAGTAAAGGGAACATGGAACAGCAATTAATCGCCGATATCGATGCATATATGAGTGGACAATCAGTACTAGAATTGCCTGAATCGGAGGATTACAACACGTTACTGGAGCTAGGCAAAACGCTAGTGGACACGAATTATAGCAGCAGCAGTAATAAGGACGATGTCCGGCGGAGAGCTTGGTTGGCTTCGCATCAGAGTGAGGAGGGACGGCGAGTAAGGAAATCCAGCAAGGGTAGAGGTCTTGCTTTTGCCGCTACCGCTTTGGTAATGATCCTGTCGAGTGTACTATTCGTGCGACCTTCCTTAGCGAGCGAACTGTTCGGCCGGGTCTTAAATACCATCTCACTATGTCACATTACCGC
>JAIMBU010000051.1 GCA_023511325.1 Gorillibacterium sp. | reverse complement strand
AACCATCGCCTTCTATTCCAAAACAGGCGGTTTTTCGCTTGTTAACACAGCCTTTCTCGTGACAGCGGGGATCTTCGCCGGACTGACTGCTTATGCTTATTATTCTAAGCGTGACTTCAGCTTCCTCGGTGGCTTCCTCTTCATGGGGCTGATTACTTTGGTCGGCTTTAGCGTAATCGGATTGTTCACCGGTGGCTTTGGTGGAACGCTTGGTATGGGAATTGCCATCGGCGGCACACTTATCTTCTCAGGGTTCATTCTCTATGACATCTCCAAGTACAGGAGTGGACTCACGGATGAAATGATTCCACTTGCCGTACTCAACCTATACCTTGACTTCATCAACCTGTTCCTCTTCGTTCTACGTCTGCTCGGACTATCCAGAGACTAGCTTAATCTTGGGATAAGAAGCAGAGATGTAGAGGGCTAACGCTTGAGACAGGCTAGAGGTATACCGATCGAAACACATCAGAGCATAAGCAATGCATCGTTGCTCCCCTGTACCGTCCGGTTTCGGACGGTTTTTTGTTGGCAATATTAGAAAGTAGATAATGGACAGGGCTTTTTAGAGTAAGCAGCATCATACGATATGCCAAAATTTTGTTGGAATGTGCAACACTATGTCTTAAATCAACGTCTTTTATAACGGGTTTAACTAACCCTTGAGGCAAAAAGAAAATCCAACCGTAAGCACAATTTTTAAGCATTGGCATCAAGCTCAAAAAAATAATCGGATTTTATGAAGGAGACTATCATCGATGTACGCATTCCGCAATTCTTATCGTTTAATAGCGAGTCTTCTCCTTGCTGTTTTACTGCTCACCTCCTTGGCCGCCTGTAAAAAGGAAAGTGCCGCCACCGGGGCACCAACTACCCCAACAAGTCAAACGGATAAGCCGTCAGCAGATTCGAGCAAGAGTCCCTCTGAAGCTGGAGATTCACCGTCCAGTGATGCGGCAACAGGCGGGAGTTCCGCTGTTCCTGTGGATACAGATTCTGATAGCATTGCGGTTCTTGTGAACAAGCAGCTTGCTTTGCCTGACAACTATAAACCAGATGATCTGGTCTACCCGAATGTACATTTTATTTTTGATGACAAGATTGAGAAACGGATGATGCGTAAGGAGGCGGCAACTGCGCTGGAGGATTTATTTGCCGGAGCAGAAGCGGATGGAATTTTCCTAGGTGGAGTATCCGCCTTTCGTTCGCAAGCAACACAAACTGTTTTATTCCAGAACTACGTCAAGAAAGACGGGGAAGAGAAGGCGAAGATGTACAGTTCAGTTCCCGGTCACAGTGAACATCAAACGGGCCTTGCCATCGACGTGTCGGGTAGTACAGGTGTCTGTGCGGCTGAGTTTTGTTTTGAAGGTACCCCGGAAGCCGAGTGGCTGGCAGCCCATGCCCATGAATATGGCTATATCATCCGTTATCTTAAAGGGAAAGAAGACATCACCGGCTTTGACTATGAGCCTTGGCATATCCGTTATGTAGGTACAGAAATGGCTGCTGATATTTATAGCAGAGGGATTACCCTTGAGGAATATTACGGAGCCGTACCTGTAACGAACTAGCATGATTTCACTCTGTGTGAGACAATAATGAATAACGTTTTTTACTTGTTCAAGCTTAAGCTGATCACTGGCTTAATTTAGAAAAAGCGACCCGTCTCACAACGGGTCGACCTGCACGGCAGCCTGTTTGCCGCTTAGCTGAATACCTGTTTTTTTGCGTCCGAGTGGGCTTAAGTCTTGGAGTAGCGTGTCCAGCAGTACTTTGGCCTTAACGCCTTCCTTACCCTTAACGCTTACAACGAGTTGAACAGAGTCGCCAGCCTCTAGCGTTCGTTCCGCTTGTCTTTTCTTGGTATCGTAATCGTGGTCTTCAATATGAGGAGTCAAGCGAATCTCCTTCAGCTTGGGAGCTCGCGCAAGCTTGCGCGCTTGCTGTTCCTCTTGCTTGGCAGTACCTGCGCCGACCAGCTTGCAGGGCGGTGGACTGCTTAAGAGAGAGGTGCAAACCAGATCCACCTTGAGCTTTTTAGCCAGGGCAAGCGCTTCAGAGGTTGGGATCACACCTAAAGCTTCACCATTTACACCCGTTAATTGGACCTCAACTGCTCTAATTTTGTCATTCATGATTAACAAGCCATTCACCACCGAGGGAGATTATTTAATGGAAGAGCACATGGATAAGAAGGAAATGGAAGAGCAGATGATCCGTAATTATCAGAAGGACGAGAAGCTGATGATCCTCGTGTTCGCCCAGTGGTGCGTTAATCATGATCTTGATCCGGCTGAACTCTACAAACGTGCGTATCCCACTCAGGGGGACAACCCTGCGCTCCAATTGGGGATCGAACTTACTGTTCCCAAGGAAGAGGCCGGAGAGATCGAAGCTGAGACGGTGCTCGGGATCTTAACGATGTTTGGTAACGAGGATCTTGGGTTTGTTGTTTCCGAGGAAATTGAACGCTTAAGGCTGTGAAGAGAAGCGCTCAGGTACATATTCAATCTGACCTTGCGAGATAATCGTCAGCTTCTGCCGCTCAGCGTCATAATGCACCGGACCATCTTTAACATAAAACCATAGCTTTACAATCGGTTCGCCAGGCTCTTCCCGAAAAAGAAATACATTCAGCTCGTCCTTCCACTTCAGCAGCTCTTCTATATTCGGTAGAAGCGGAGTCGTTATGGTGAATAGCCAGCGGTCGGCGACATTCTCCACTGTGTAATCGAAGGATTGCTTGCTTGTATCGATAAAGCTCCGGCCCCCAACCGCATGCTTAACATGAAAAGTTTCTATCATAGCCAGTCCTCCTTCGATTTTGCTTAAGGCAGGTCAATCAA
Organism: Gorillibacterium sp.; assembly: GCA_023511325.1. Lineage (GTDB taxonomy): Bacteria > Bacillota > Bacilli > Paenibacillales > NBRC-103111 > Gorillibacterium. The sequence continues at coordinate 6,938 of JAIMBU010000051.1, read as the reverse complement.
CATGAAATGTGTAGTTTCACTGGCTTGAATCGTTAAGACATTAACGTTTTCGATTCGAGCTGTATCTTGTTTGTTCATTAGTACATCATGAACAGAAAGATTTCCCTCAATCACAAAAAGGAAGACATGTCGACCTTCTGCTTGCTCAAAAAAGTATTTATTGCCTTGCTCTGTCCGACTGAGGTAGATCGTCATATCTTGATTTATCAAGGCAGTATGCTCTGACTTCTCGGAGGAGACTACAGGAAGCAAGCAATCTAGGGTATGTTCAGGATCAAATTGAAGTGTTTCAAAAGAGGGCTGTAAGCCGCGTTCACGCGGCATAAACCATAGCTGCAGAATATGGAGCGGTTCCTGTTTAGATGCATTGTACTCGGCATGGATCATCCCGCTCCCAGCGGTCATCCGCTGAATGCCGTTTGCGGTTGTCACCACCGTGTGACCAAGACTATCCTCGTGGCGGATTCCGCCTTCCAGCACAATCGTCACGACCTCCATATCGCTGTGCGGATGAGGGCCAAACCCTTGACCAGGCTCAAGGGTATCCTCGTTACATACCCGCATGACGCCAAATCCAGTGTTGGCGGGATCATAGTACTCGCCGAAAGAGAAACTCAGGTGGCTACTCAACCATCCGCGATCAACGGAATAACGCTCTGCTGCAGGGTAGAGCTTAATCATGAGGATCATCCTTCCTTAGGGGATCGATTTCTTATACCTATTGTAGCAAAATCGAATCGGGTAGCAAAATAAAGTAACGGTAAGGTAGGATAAGACAAGAAAAAAAGCCGGTCAGCGCCGGCTCTTGCGGTTTGATCTGGGAGAAGTTTTTTTCCTAACCTGCTTTTTACCTCGGGAGCGACGCTTCTTACGCTTGGATTTCTTATCATCCGTCACCGCTGCTTTAGCACCTAGTGATCCTGCAAACAGCTTGAGCATCGGAGCCATCTGCTGCATGGTTCCCATGAATTTCTGCACCTTCGTTACCGTTCCCATGATTCCTTCGATACCGCCCATTTGATCAATGTAGCCTTTGATCTGATTGATATTAAAGCCGCCGGCACCACCACCACCGCCGGCACCACCAAACAGATTGCCTAACATACCACCTATGCCACTTGCAGGAGCGGGTGGTGCCACTGCTGGCGGGCCAGCAAAGCCAGGAGCACCTGCACCTCCGAAACCAAACCCGCCTTGGCCAAACCCATTAGCAGGACCACCTGCACCAAAGTTGCCAAGGCCTAGGGCATTTCCAGCACCTGGTCTTGAGCCAAAGCCTGCTGCTGCACTCGGATTACCACCAAAGGCGCTTGGAGCTGGACCGAAGCCGCCACCTGCGCCAAAGCCTTCAGGACCAAAACCAGCTGAACCAAACCCGGGGCCTTGCCCAATGCCCCCGGCTGGATTAAAACCGTTAGGTGGGCTGACGATATTGCTAGGCCTTTGTGCTCTTCCTGAAGGATTGCCGCTCCCTGCACCAGAGAAAGACGGAGCGGAGCTTGATTGCCGCGGAGGAGAGGATGCTCTTCCGGAGGGCAAACGCATAATTTGTGCTTGTGCCTCATCACCATAATTCATCAATAGATTCACGACCCTTTTCCTTTTATGGGTGTTTTGTATATAATCTATGAAGTAGGCATTTGTTTGGTTTGGACGAATGCCCCGGTTCTGTTTTTTTACCCAGTTTAGTACACTGCCGCTTAAAAATTTTACAGCTTGAAACCGAATCAGCAGGTATTAGGTTTGATCCATCGAATCATAACGCTAACGCGAATGAAGGAGACTATCCACATGCAATTAAAAAAACTAAGTGATAAATCCATCGATCAACTCTTTGAGTCGATTCTTACCTTGAAAGATATTGAGGAATGCTATACCTTTTTTGATGATCTGTGCACGATTAATGAAATCCAATCGCTGTCTCAACGACTGGAGGTTGCCCGCATGCTTCGTAAGGGAAACACATACAATCAGATAGAAGCAGAGACAGGCGCCAGCACAGCAACGATCTCACGAGTGAAACGTTGCCTCAACTATGGAAATGATGGGTACAAGCTTGCACTGGAGCGGCTAGATCGCTAATTGACAATCTTGGGCGGAATCGCTAGCATGGAGTAACAGGCAAAGTGTTTCCGGTAGATTTAATGGGGATTAATCGATGATGCGGTGGCTGGGGTTCTGCTTCCCACTGGAATCCTGGTTTCTTCCTGTTTTCTTCAAGCTGATGTTAGGATCGAATGGACTTGGGATAAAGATAGTAGAGCGCGGTGCTTTCCGTTTAGGGCAAACTGTTGATAGGTGGTAAAGAATGGTGAAACGAGCAAGGTTGATTTATAACCCCACGTCCGGTCGAGAGGTCATGCGAAAAAGGTTACCGGATGTGCTCAGACGTTTGGAAATCGGAGGATTTGAAACCTCTACACACGCTACGATTGGTGAAGGTGATGCTGTTCTAGCAGCGCGTGATGCAGTCGAGCGCGGGTTCGATGTGGTGATTGCAGCGGGCGGCGACGGCACGCTCAATGAAGTAATCAACGGTCTGGCCGAGCAGCCAAACCGGCCGAAGTTAGGTATTCTGCCTCTGGGTACAACAAATGATTTCGCTCGGGCGCTAGGAATTCCCCGCAACTATATAGCTGCCTGCGACCTGATCATTAAACAGCAAACCCGCTCAGTTGATATCGGGAAGGTCAATCAGAAGTATTTTATTAACATTGCTGGTGGAGGCTCCATGACGGAGTTAACCTATGAAGTTCCGAGCAGACTGAAGACGATCCTCGGTCAATTGGCTTATTACGTAAAAGGCTTGGAGAAGCTTCCTTGGCTCCGTCCCATTAAAGTGACGGTGGAAACAGACGAGCAGATTTTCGAAGAAGAGATCATGTTATTCCTCGCTGCTAACAGCAACTCCGTTGGAGGCTTCGAGAAGCTGGCACCTGATGCAAGCTTAAACGACGGCAAGCTTGACCTCTTCATGCTAAAAAAATGTAATCTTCCCGAATTCATCCGCATCGTTACAGCAGCTATGCGCGGTGAGCATATGAACGACCCCAACGTCATCTACGTTCCGACATCTCGGATTAAAGTAACCTCAGAGGATTATGTCCAGCTTAATCTGGACGGTGAGTTCGGGGGTACGTTACCCTGTGAAATCTCCGTGCTTCCCTCCCATGTGGATATCTTCGCCGATGAGTCGGGCGAGTTCTCCTACAAGTCGGGTAAACATCACGCCTCCAAGGTAAAGAAGCTGAAGCTTAAGCTTGAGGAGTAGGGTGTAAGGAACGAGGGAATAAGGGCAAGGAACTAAGGCAAGGATTAAGGTAAAGGGACTAATATTAACAATTCGATTGAGGGATTGATCGGGGGCTGACAGAGCTCCCTTTTCGCATTTTAAAAGTGTGAAAACCCCGAAGTAGATTCTTGATGGAATATGAAGTAACCTAACAGGAAAACCTCAGGTTGTTAAGAAAATATCCTTTTTGAGGATGGGAATAACTCAACACTTGCTCCACAGGGGGTTATAGATAAGTAACTTTCTCAACTATCCCGAAATCCTTTATCAATCGGACATTTTCAGCCTCAGGGAAGAATGTAACTGCATTTTCTACATCTAATCGGATACCTTCAGTCCTAAGGAAGAACGTAACTGCATTTCCTACATCTAATTGGCAGCATTCAGTCCTAAGGAAGAACGTAACTGCATTTCCTACATCTAATTGGCTGCATTCAGTCCTAAGGAAGAGCGTAACTGCATTTCCTACATCTAATTGGCTGCATTCAGCCTCAAGGAAGAATGTAACTGCACTTCCTACATCTAATTTCTAGGTTTTAGCCGTATTTAATTAAAAGGGTGGAAATAGATGTACTTTTTACAGTTGCTTAAGGGGAAAAGGGATTTTCCGCTGATCTAACTGCAGGTTTTGCAGTTACTCTATAGAAACGGTCATGGACAAGCACAAAAGTGTTGTGTAGTGACTGTTGAAAAGCAGTTTTTCTCGTCTAATCAACGATTTCGCAAAAGTTTGATCCAAGCAGCAGCACTCGCATAAAACCATCCGTCTGTTGATACAAAGGGTTTATAGATTCAGAAACGACTTTTTCAACTGTCTGAAAAGCAACAGCTAATTAGGTACGCGTACTGTCGGGAGATAACTTAACTCCAAATAGTCCTGCTCATTCGTCATTTTAAGCTACATGGGTCGGTAATCGTTGAAACAACGGGATGTTTTTCAGTCAGTAAGGGGAAGGATGACTTTTCATTCTTTTAGCTGGAGGTTTTCCCGGTAAACGAAAAGGCATCTGAGCCGGCGCACACTACGTATAACGGAAATAGGGTCATCAGGAGGGCACGATGAAAAACACGAAACAGGGAAAAAAGCCACAAGGAAAGCAGCGGAGCGGAAGTAAACCGACAGAAGCTAAGGAACAATTTAACGCAGGGATAGGGCCACTTGGTATAAATCTATTGACAGCCGAGAGGGAAGAACGGATGGCTAAGGAGCAACTAAGTGGCTCAAGAAAGCGTGGAAGAAAAGCACAGGCAGGTGCTGCTACTGCAGGAGCCGAAGAGCGTGGAGGGAAAGTACAGTCAGGTGTTAAAGAGCAGCGTAGTGTAGGTTCAGCGCAACGCGGTGTGAATGCACAAACAGGTGCGAAGGAGTACCGAAGTACAGGTGCAGGACAGCAACGTGGAGCAAAAGTACAGTCAGGTGTTAAAGAGCAGCGTAGTGTAGGTTCAGAGCAACGCGGTGTAAACGCACAAACAGGTGCGAAGGAGTACCGAAGTACAGGTGCAGGACAGCAACGTGGAGCAAAAGTACAGTCCGGTGCCAAAGAGCAGCGGAGTATGGGATCAGAGCAACGCGGCGTTAATGCACAGACAGGTGCCAAGGAATACCGAAGTACAGGTGCAGGACAGCAACGTGGAGCAAAAGTACAGTCGGGCGCTAAAGAACAGCGGAGTATGGGATCAGAGCAACGCGGCGTTAATGCACAAACAGGTGCGAAAGAACATCAGGCTGTGAGCGGCAAGCGGCAGAGCTCTGCTCCAAAATCAGCTCCAAAGTTTGGTGCCGGTAATAGATCAGCCGTAGGTACGGATCAAGCAGTAGATCAACGTGGTGAAGGTCGCCCTTTTACAAGTAAAAGAACGAGTGATGAAAACAGATCTGCTGCTGGTAAAAAACCAGTAGAAGTGAAGCGCCCCAATGTTGTCCGGAAAGAACTAGCGGGTGGGCCAAAGGCGAAAAATATTTTGGCCAATAAGGGGAAGTGTGCAGTGAGAAGTGATGCAGGAGCGCCCGGCTCTAATGAGGCAATGGATGAATTACAACCGATACTAACGGGTGACCGTGCGAACAATAGGGAGACGGCTGAACTAAGAAATCTTCCTGTCTCCAAGAATGAAGATTATATAGCTGACATTGTCGGGATTGGTCATGAGGGCGAGGGTGTCGGACGGGTAAACGGCTATACGCTGTTCATTCCAGGTGCATTGCCGGGTGAACGGGTACGTACGAAGGTGCTCAAGGTGAAGAAACAGTATGGCTATGGCAAGCTTTTGGAGGTTTTGGAAAAGAGTCCAGATCGGATCAAGGCTCCTTGTCCGATTTATAACCAATGTGGAGGCTGCCAGCTTCAGCATTTGGGGTACGATGCTCAGCTTCGTCATAAGCAGCAGCTAGTAGTGGATGCTTTGGAGCGAATTGGTAAGCTTACGGTGCGCAAAAGCACAGAGCAACGGGGTAAAGGTGCTCATGTTGAAGAGTCAGATGAAAACGTTAAGGCAGACGAATCTATCGATTCTGGTAGTAAGGGGATATTGGTTCATCCGGTTATTGGCATGCCAAATCCTTGGCAATACCGCAACAAAGCTCAGGTGCCCATTGGCGAGGTTGAAGGCGGCTTGGTGGGTGGTTTCTACGCTCAAGGGTCACATCGAATCATCGATATGGATGCTTGCCTGATTCAGCATGAAGCCAATGATGTTGCTGTGCGTACAGTCAAGGTAATCGCGCGGAAGCTGGGTATTTCGGCGTACAATGAGGAGACAAAGCAGGGGCTACTTCGCCACGTCGTTGTGAAAATTGGCACGCGTACCGGTGACATGATGGTGATTCTGGTGCTGAATGGCAAAAGACTTGCAGCGCAGAGTGACCTGATCAGTGAAATCCGCGAAGCACTGCCTGGAGTAAAAAGCATTTGTCTGAACTTTAACACGGAGCAGACCAATGTCATCTTCGGCGATCGCACGGATGTGATCTGGGGCAATGACGTCATCTATGATTTCATTGGTGACATCAAGTTCGCAATCTCGGCGCGGTCATTCTACCAGGTGAACTCGGTTCAGACCGAGGTTCTGTATAACACCGCGCTAGAATATGCCGGGCTGACCGGAAGCGAAACCGTGATTGATGCCTATTGTGGCATCGGAACGATTTCGCTATTCCTTGCCCGGCATGCGGGCCACGTCCACGGCGTCGAGATGGTCGCGGAAGCGATTGCCGATGCCCGCCGCAACGCGGAGCTCAATGACCTCCACAACGTGAGCTTTGCCGTCGGCAAAGCTGAGGAGGTCATTCCCGCGTGGCAGGCAGAGGGCGTAGCGCCCGACGTCATCGTCGTGGACCCGCCGCGCAAGGGCTGCGAGCCAGAGCTGCTCGAAACGATGCTTGCGATGCGCCCGGCGCGCATCGTGTACGTTTCGTGCAACCCAGCGACGCTGGCGCGCGATCTGCGGGTCCTCGAGGACGGCGGGTACCGCGCGATCGAGGTGCAGCCTGTGGACATGTTCCCGCATACGACACACGTTGAGACGGTTTGTTTACTTGAGAGATAGCTGTTTGTATATAATATATAATAAGGAGCCATTCCTGTAATGGAGTAATTAAGGGTTTGAATGAAAAATGCACCTCGAGTATACTGTGAATTGTTCTGGG
>JAIMBU010000510.1 GCA_023511325.1 Gorillibacterium sp. | reverse complement strand
CCAGAGAGTGGCGAATACTTATTATCCACATAGGTACGAATCACCTCAACATCCGTTGGTGTCAGCAGCGCAATCCCCTTCATCCTTTATCCCCGTCCTTATCGGTTACGACCACGAGCCTTTCATTGTATTCAATCTAGCATTCCTGTTTGCTAGAAAGCAATGCCCACTTTATAAGGATATATTCTTGATTGTGAGTATCCAAATGGATATATTCAAACAAATCCGCAACTAATCTCGCTTTTTCTCGTATTGAAATATGGTATATTTTGAGAGGAGTATGAGATAAAACATGAGAAAAAGGTTTGTCGCTGCACTTGTTCTAATGATGCTGTTCTCGGCTGTTCCTGCTTTAGCCGCAACAGAAGGCACTAAGGTTATTGTCAACGGAAGTCCGGTAATTTTCTCTGATGCAAAACCGTATGTAAGTGGTGACACGATCATGTTACCGATTCGCTCGGTAGCGAACCTGTTAGGCTGGGAGGTAACCTATAACCAGAAAACCAATGAAGTTGATCTATCCGTGGAAGGTGGCACTGTTCAGACAAAAATCAACAGTGGACAAGCGACCGTTAATGGCGTCGTCCGGCCTTTCGCACCCGCTTCCGTGTTCAAGCAGTCACGCGTGTATGTCCCCTTAGCTTTCTTTAAGGATGTACTTGGCTATGAAGCAAGCTATTCTGCCGCCAAGATGGAGGTATCGATCAACGATGTCGCCTACAGCTCGCGGAAAATAGCAGAGCAGGTTGTTGATCTCCTATCGCAAGAGAAATTTCAACAGTTGTCAGACGAGCTGTTTACCGACGAGTTGAAATCGATCGTACCTGTTGCGACGCTCGATTCCTCTTGGGATGCATTCATTAAAGTAACAGGAAAATATAAGAGCATGCTGAATGTTAGTATCCAACCACAGGATGCCAATACAACAATACTATACGTCACGCTAGATTTTGAAAAGCTGGAAGCACCGCTTACGCTTGTTGTTGATAAGGAGCATAAGCTAAACGGATTAGTTGTACAGTATGGTCCATATAAGGAACAACTGCCTGTTGGGGTAACGGAGGAAGAGGTGGTGGTTGGGCAAGGTACACCTTACGCCCTCCAAGGGACATTGACGATGCCAAAGGCATCATCACTCTCCGGTCTGGTTCCAGCGGTCGTTCTCGTCCAAGGCTCAGGACCAAGTGACCGTAATGAAACTGTGGGCGGATACAAACCTTTTCGCGATATCGCTTACGGGTTAGCCGAGCAAGGGATTGCTGTTCTGCGCTATGAAAAAAGAACGTTGGCCTATGCTAACACCTTTACGCCTGAGAGTGTAGCGAAGCTGACTGTTAAGGAAGAAACAGTGGATGATGCTATCGCAGCCACCAAGCTGCTGAAGGGTGATCCGCGAATTGACCCTTCGCAAGTCTATGTAATCGGACATAGTCTTGGGGGAATACTCGCTCCACGCATAGATGCTGAAGGTGGAGACTTCGCCGGTCTTGTACTTCTGGCTGGTTCCCCACGCTCCTTACTCGACATTGCTCTTGATCAGAATGCCGCTTTTATCGCTGCGATGGCTGACAGTGATCCCGCTAAGAAAAACAATGAGACTTTACTAGCAGCTGAACGCGAGAAAGCCAGTAAGCTTGCTACCCTAACCGATGAGCAAGCCATGGCCACAACGATCCTGGGTGTTCCCGCCTATTATTTTAAGGAAATGGGCCAACATAGCACCGCTGATTACGTTGCCAAGTTAACCAAACCCGTGCTAGTCCTTCAAGGCGAAGATGATATTCAGGTTTACGCTGATAAGGACTATGTATTATGGAAAAAGCTTTTTGAAGGCAAAGCCAATGCTACCTTCAAACTGTATCCGGGGCTTAACCATTTCTTCGTCAATTATGACGGGATTGCAGAAAATACGGTAAATGAGTACGGCTATCCTGGAAGCTTCTCCAAGGAGACACTGAAGGATATAGCGGACTGGATTTTAAAGCAATAGATATGTCTTTATTTTAAAGCAAAAAAGGCCTGACCTTCCTATTCGGAAAGCAGGTCTTTTTGTTATATGATCATTCTTATAGCAAATCCTGCTTAAATCATAACATCTAGAAGCTGGCCTGTTTCATTCGGTAGCTTAAGTTCACTTAGTGCTGCACGGTTCGCGCTGGAACTGCTGGCTGTGGCGCTGTTACTGGTTTTGGCTTCACTCTTATTAATGCTGCTACTAGCATTGACGTTTGCACTAGCACTCGTATGGCTGACTCCAGAACTCTCGCTGCCCTCTGACTTGGCACTGTTTGTGGCCTGAGCGATCTGCTGCTCGATCTGTTTGATCTGCTGCTGAAGCACTTGAACTGCCTTCTGTTTTACCTCTTGACTGTCTTTTCCCTGATTGACCTTGTTAATTTCTGCTTGCAGCTTCGTCTTCTGCTGCTCAAGCTGACTGGTGTCGCTGGCCGCTGATGAATAAGAGACAGATCTACTTTGTCCTATCGAAGATACATTCATATGTATAGCCTCCTTTTTATGTGTTGATTCTACCCTTACTTCCATCATACTTTTCATTTCTGAAAGATTACTTAAAATGCATTTCTTTTTAACGGAGTAATTTACCGATTACCTTCATTTAGGTTTAAGGTTATCCCTCCATAATAAGAGGAGGTTGCTTCACGAAAGGCGGTAGAAGATGTTCCCCCTTAAAAGCAATAAGGCAAACATAGGCTTGGCCCTCATCTTGCTTTTGTCCTTACTAATGAGTGTATATTCCATCGGCAATTATTCTGGCGATGCTGCTTCAACCAAATCAATCGGAAGGCAGTCTCAGCTAAAACTGGGAGACCAGATAGAAAATAGACCGTTATTCTCAAATGGTGGTAGTAGAGATACATCGGCTCCTCATGATCCATTGGGGAGTAGCACGAATCGTGGAGGTTTTAGTAGTGGCAATCGTTTTGGTGGCTCTACTCAAGTAGAAGACCGCTATTCCACACCACTGATGATTTATGCGTTCGCCTTTCTGGGTGTATTCATCACCGCTTACTTGATCTACACCCGCAGGAGGATAGCAACCTTGAAGGTCAATAAAAAGTTGATGCTCTGGACACTGCTTGGCGTGGGGTTTTTCCTGCGTATAGCCATCTCTCCTTGGGTAGGAGGACATCCTTATGATACCGGATTATTCAAAAGCTGGGCTACCTCAGCCGCTGCTAACCTGTCTACCTTTTACCTGAATGGCTCAAGTGATTATCCGCCATTCTACATATACGTTCTATATATAGTGGGAAAGGCCGTATCGGTCTCGACGTTTAGCCCTTATTTTACCCTTTTGATCAAGCTGCCCTCCTTGCTAGCTGACGTGTTGACTGCTTTCCTGATTTATCGATTGGCCTCCAAGCGCCTGCCTTTATTCATCAGTGTCATGCTTACTGCCTTTTATCTTTTTAATCCTGCTGTCTTCATCAATTCTACCTTCTGGGGACAGGTCGATTCCTTCTTCACTTTACTTCTCGTTTGTGCGCTAATCGCTGTTTCGAAAGATAGGGTCTGGCTAGCCGCTGCGCTATTC
>JAIMBU010000509.1 GCA_023511325.1 Gorillibacterium sp. | reverse complement strand
GTTCCCCTACGACCTCTGCCGGGAGTCGGCCCTGCCCTGGCCGGCCTGCTCGACCGCGGCGGAATCGTTATGCCCGTGGTTGATCTGAGCGTCCGTCTTGGAGGACCTCCCACCCCGTCGGAACACCTCAGCACCCGCATCATCGTGACCAACGCCCGATATGAGGGACGCGAGGTCCCCCTGGGGCTAATCGCCGAGCAGGTGACCGAACTGGCCGAGCTGCCCGGCGAATTCTGTTCCCGACCGGCCAAAGACGCACCCGCGGGGCTCGACTGCCTCGGCCCCGTCTTGCGGATTGGAACCGAGTTGGTCCAATGGATTGACGTCGACCGGGTTCTTACCCCGGCGGAGCTCGCCTGGATGATCGACGTCGTTCTGGGCGATTCCCATGGATCTGAGCGAGCTTGAACGTCGTCTAGAGGCGGCCGTCGGCCTCGATCCTGCGACCCTCGGCGCTACCGTCTTTCGCAGCGCGATCGATCGCCGCCGCACCTCCCTGGGCCAACTCAGCCTCGAAGCCTACCTCAACCAGCTCCAACACACTCCGGCTGAACTTCAAGCCTTGATCGAGGAACTGGTCGTTCACGAAAGCTGGTTCCTCCGCCATCCCCAGGCGTTCACCATGCTCCAGGCGTCTGCACGCGCTCAGCTCGCGTCGCGACGCTCGGCTCCGTTCCGGGTCCTGAGCATCCCCTGCGCCGGCGGCGAGGAACCTTATTCGATCGCCCTCACTCTTCTGGAAGCCGGGATGCCCGCAGATCGGTTCGAGATCGACGCTGCCGATGTCAGCCAGGCGGCCATCGACCGCGCTCGTGCCGGCGTTTACACCTCTCGAGCCCTGCGCGGCGTTTCCGAACCGCTCCGCAAGCGATACTTCAGCCAAAACGGAACCACCTGGAGCGTTCGCCCCATCCTCAAAAGCTCGATCCGCTTCCTGTGCGCCAATGGTCTGGCTTTAGCCCGTTCGGGCCTTGTCGGCCCCTACGACGTCGTATTTTGCCGCAATCTGCTGATCTACCAGACCCATGCAGCGCAAGCTTCTCCAGGTCGATACCACTCGCTCGATTCATCGCAAAATGAGCCGAGGCAGCAGCAAATTCCAGACCACCGCTGGCATGGAGCAAACGCCCCGCTCCATCTGTACGGATCTTCCACCCATTAAGTGTAGCCGCACTCCCCCCCAACCATAAGAGGAGGTCGATCATATGAATCAGATCGTCATACAGCGTATGCTTGGCATCGTGTTTCTGCAGACGAATGCGATGCTTCTCAGCAAGAATGTATTCAGACCCGCCTGCAGCTGCAAGCCACGCCTTAGCCTCCACATAGAAGGGGGCAAAGCGACGGTTGAAGCCAACGGCGAGAAGCTTACCGTATTTATCTGCGGCTTCGACCATGGCCTCAGCTTCCCTAATATCATAGGAGAGTGGTTTATCAACATAGACATGTAGTCCTTGGCGAAGACATTCTTGGACAATGGCAAAATGAGCTTCTGTTGGTGCATGAACGAATACTGCATCTGGCTCTGTGCGCAGAAGGGAGGGTAAATCTGTACATCCAGAAGGAAATCGATATTCCGCTCGAACTTGGTTGACAGTCTCCTCCCGCCTGCTCATTACACTGACAACGTCAATACCCGCATGCCGAGAGAGAACAGGAAGATACGCCTTTTGAGCGATATCCCCAAGTCCAATTACGGCAATCTTCCATTTGCTCAAATCAGCTCAATCCTTTCCCATAACGCAGTTTGAGGAGATCATTAACAGCCCAACCATCCACAGTCCTCCTCAGAGTCTTCGGTAGCTGTTGGTTGTTGGCTGACAACAGGGGTTGGAGTTGGAGTTGCCGAGGTCGTGGGTTGATTGGTGCCTTGATTCCCGTCCGTCTCATTGTTCCCGTTATTTGTTTCATTACCTGGATTACCAGTTTCACTAGGATTACCTGGATCGTCGGTTCCTGAACCTTCATTGTTCGTTCCGTCCGTCTGGCCATTCCCACTATCGCTGCCAGTACCCGTATCTACCCTTACCGAAGGAGTTGGGGTAGGGGTAACTGCTTCATCATTGGGAGTACGGGCAGGAGTGCGATTCGGAGTATGGGTTGCTGTTGGCTCAGTAGTTGGCTCTACTAGAGTTGGTGTATTGCTCTCCTCATCAGTGGAATTAGCACTGTCACTAGCCTCCGTTCCTTCCTCAGCATTTTGCCCGTTTAGCTCCGTAAGCTTGCGGTCTAGCTCGCCACTTTTCTCTTGCTTTAGCAATAGCGTTAAATCATCCTTGGTCAAAGTTTGGGCAAGAAGTACCGCTGTAAATCCAGGAAAGCCCTCAGCAATGGCAGTAACTGAATCTACTAAAAATTGATCTTTCGATACCTCAAATCCATTATTCTTCGCTACTAGATAGGCAGCGTATTTACCGGATGACAGTTTTTCTTTCTCAGCAGCTACACGAAACTCTGGTGAAACAGCTAGTGCCACTACTTTGAAGTTATCGATGTTGGTAGAATGGTTTGTCTCAAGGTACGTTTCTACCTCTTTCTTCAGGTCGTTAGCTAGATGAGTATCAAGCAGACGGCTCTCCTTAATTGTTGTCGCAGTGAATACGATATCCACATTCTCCGCTGATAAATAAGGGGTTTCAGCCAGTACAAGAAGCTCACCCATGACTTCATCCAGTGTCTTATCCTTATATTCTAGACCTTGAATAAGCTCAGTACCTTCATCATTTAGGCCTTCTATTTGTCGGACCTTTTCCAATTTATCGATTCCAAATTCAATACTGGGGTTAATGTCCAGAGTGACAAAAGCCACGACTTTATGATCAGCAAACCAATTAGGCATTTTGTTAAATCCACCAAATATAATAACCGAAATCAAAATAGCGACCACAAGAGAGGTCCCTATCGAGATCAACGTCAGCTTGTCCCGATCAAGAGCTTCCGAGTTTTTAAATGTGATCTGCTCGCCGATCTGGGAAGTACGTTTGCCTTTGGCTATTTCTCTATATTCACCATTAGGGGTCATGATAACGAGGGTTTTGGCTGTTTTCTTCATAACAATGCCTTTATTCATCAAGCCACGCTCATTTCTGTGGAATATCAGTCTGTAGGTATAAGCGAAGATATGGATACGGTCCGTTATGTATCAATACCATGCTGACCAAATACTTGCTATGCCGCTCGACTATCTTACGGGATAGGTTTGATTTTGCGACGAATTCTCCAACGGGAAGCTGCTTTTGCTTAAGTAACTCTCGCATAAGCTCCGTATCCTTCGCCAGTTTCTGACTAGCCTTCATCAGGAGTTTGCAAGTTTTCTCGTGCTTAGGGGTTGCCTTAACAAGACTTTCGAAATTCATTCCAAATTCATTAAGCACCCGTTCCAAATCGATCATTTCCTCTTGACGTTCTTTTGTGCCCATTTGATTTTCTTCTGCGAGAATCAATAATTCCACCTCACACGAATGTTTTCGATCAACTCTTTCGACATTATACCACAAGTGTAAAGAAAGAAATCATCCTTCGGCTATACATGCTCCAAAGGATGATCACTATATTGC
>JAIMBU010000508.1 GCA_023511325.1 Gorillibacterium sp. | reverse complement strand
ATACGATTCAATAGCTACAAAATCGGTTCGAATATACCCTTGGAAAAGCCTGCTGCTTTTTTCAGACTGCAAAGATCCAGCAGTTGGAAAGAGTATCTCGTATTGAATGCAAACCATCTGGAGGAAGTTTTAAAAAAAGACTGCGGCTCCATGCACGTATATCTTTTTAAATTTGGATGCATCACATTCGTTGATTTTAACGAGTCCGATATTCAAATCTTCTTTGACTTTTTTGCCGGAATGATTGATCCGATCGATTATTCCATGGTTGCCCGCTTTGCGGAAAGCCACACGATTCATGTTGAAGCCAATTCAACGTTCAAGCCTTGGAACGAAAGTAATGACACTTACCTATTCGATGATTCGGTCTTCCCGCTGATTTCGATCCTTTTGGCCAAATCTACCGCAATGAACAAGATCGAACATGACGTGGACGTCAACATCGACGAATCGGGCCAATACATTGAATACCTGAGACGGGGGCAGCTTCGGTTCAGCAAAAAAGCCTCAGCCGTTATCCTTTCTAAATTTCTTAAGTTTGAGTATGAAAGCATCATGAGTATTCGAATCTTCGATCGCTCCGTCGCGGCTAACACGAACATGAATGGCAGAGAGTTATATGATGCCCTTGCTGAATACTATGAGTTAAATGACCGCTTCGACGTGATCCAGAGCAAAATCGGCAGTCTTCGCAGCACCATGAAGGCGTATAATTCCTTGAGCTATCGGAAAAATGAGAATGGACTCTATGTATTTGAAGTGTTTTTGCTCGGATTGTTTCCTCTGGCCAGCTTGCTCCGCATGTATTTTCACTTTTGACAAGCAAAACGACACCCGATGGGTGTCGTTTTGCTGTTGAGAAACCAATGATGTTACGAAATGGTATGTCGGTTCCTGTCACCTATGGTATTCGCTCCGAACGTAGGTTGGCGAAAGAAAGGCAAATGAATATTGCCTTTTCTTGGATCAGTCTGCTACTGCAATATCTACTCCGCCCTCCATACAAGCCTCAAGAAGCTCACCTTCAGGGGCTTTATCCGTTATCATCCGGCTTACCTCCCCTAGCTCAGCAAAGGAAAAAAGCGTCGATTGTCCAAACTTGGAATGGTCGATTAGAATATTAACCTCGGCTGCCTGACAAATAACAAGCTTCTTAACTCCAGCCTCGTCAATATTCGTATTGCTAAAGCCATGAGTTGCAGTCATCCCACCAGCACCCAGGAATGCTCGGGTAAAAACCATTTTTGCTATGGTATCGGCAGCAACCTGCCCAACCATGGAATAGGTGCTCTCAACAAGCCTTCCTCCGGTGAGAATTGTTGGAATCTGCTTGCCCATAAGCTCCATGGCGACGTTAACTGCATTGGTGACAACCGTAATATTCAGGCCTGGTGGTAAAGCCTGGGCTAGCAGCAGAGTGGTTGAACCTCCGTCGATAAATACAGAATCCCCCGATGTCACCCGTTCAGCGGCGGCACAGCCAATACGGGTTTTCTCCGCAAGCATCAGTGTGTTCCGCTGATTGAGTGTAGTTTCCCTAGCTACTGCAATGGCTCCTCCAAAGGTACGCCGCGCCAAGCCCAGCTGCTCTAGCTTCTCCAGATCCCGACGAATCGTCATTTCTGTTACACTAAATTGCTGCTTCAGCTCTGGTAGCTTGATATCTCCACGCTCCAATATGAGCTTTAGCAGTTGCTCCTGTCGAGGATTAAGTCCCATACTCATGCGTCAGCTCCGATCTTCATTGCGTTCTAATAAGTAACAATTTTTCAGGTGCGCACCCATTTATTCTGCTATTCTTCCGCTATCTGCGGAATGCGAACAATGCCGGGATCGACAAAAACATCGTATTCATCCTGACTGGTGCTGGAAAACTCGGAAATCACCGCGCCTTCGGGCCCTGCTTGAAACCAGTGAAACGTATCTGGCGGTATCGTGTACTGTTCTCCCGGACGAAGTACGAACTCTTGGAACACGGTATAACTACTTTTGCTGCTAGCAGGGACAAGTGCTTGAATCCTAGACGATGCATTCCCTTCCAGATACAAATAGACAATACCGGAACGACAGCGGAAGGTCTCCATCTTGCCCGACTTGCCATCGATACTCGGATGGCGATGCTGGGGGCAGGTTTGCCCGGAGAGAAGCACTAGCTCTTTGGCACAATAAACGGACGTATTAATATACGTGATGATCCCAAGCCCCTGAACTTCAAATTCTCCTAAGCCGAAATCGGCAATTTCGATATTCATCCGCTCTTCGGGAGTCAATATGATCCCTTTTTGATCGAGACATTGAGCGACCTGCTCCTGATAATGCTTGATTCGTGCTGCTGTTAGCATAGGTTCAGTCTCCTTCTATATAGACAAATAAGCTCGTCATATTTCCAGTCCATGCTGCTTAGCAACAAAGTACGCTGCTTCCACCCTGCAGCAAGCCTGGCTTCTAAGGCACTCCATTCAGGGATGCCGCTGAGAGCATCCGCAGCCTCCACATTGCAGGCTCCCACTGCTACTGCCCGAAGTATGGTTTCTTCTAGGGACAACTCTTGCAGCAGCCCTCCAATAAATCCAGCAATCGTACAATCCCCGGCTCCTGTAGTTCCCTTAACATTTACCTCAAAGCAGGGAGCTAGCAGTTCACGTCCACACCAATCGTCCACGTTCTGAGGTGAGCTTGCTCCCATTTGCCTAAGCCGTTCCTTGCTGCCCGAGGTGCGAATATAAAGACCACTTGAGCCTAGTTTAATGCCTGCGACAGCCACTCCCCATGCCAGTAATTCTTCCGCCAGATCATACAGCAGCTCGGCATCAATGTTAGCGAGCAAGTCATGTCCATAACGATGCTTCATGTCATTAAACAACTCCGGCCGCAGAAGAGCAAGCAGTTCCTCTAGACTCGGCAGAAAAACATCTACATACGGTAGCACCTTGGAGAAAATACGCTTCCAATCCTGCTGTGCTGCTGGAGAAGAGGGGTCAATTTCCGCTAGGTCCAGCGACATAGTCAGCCCCTGCTCCTTCACATGCCGCACAATGCGAAGCAGCTCCGCTCCTTCGTTCTCATATAATTTACGCATGATCGACGGATAGCCGAGATGAAAAAGACGAAGGCCCTCCATGGACTGCGATTCCACCTGCTCGCTGCCAAAGGTATCGTTGGTCCCCGAATAATGCCAGAAGCAGCGATCCGCCTCAGGTGGATTAACCACTATCGTATAAGAGCTCTTCTCCTCTGCTGCCAGAGTCATTCCTTCGGCAAGAGCGGGGTCATATTGCTCCAGCTCATTGAGAATCGCGCGGCCAAGCAAATCGTCCCCGACCTTCCCAATCAGTCTGGCTGGAAATCCAAGCCGATGTAAGGCTAACCCTGTATTGGAAACGGCTCCGCCTGTTGACGTAATAGCAGGTCCGATTGAGAAAAGCTTTCCTGGTTCAATAACAGGCGACCCTTCAAAGACAGGAATAATGTCCAGACATATATGACCAGCGACAGCAACGATCGGCCAGCTTTTTTGCTTCATATAGATCACCTCACTGAATCTTGATAATTGACAATAAGAC
>JAIMBU010000507.1 GCA_023511325.1 Gorillibacterium sp. | reverse complement strand
GCTTGGCAGAAGAAAATTGGAAGGATGTACTTGTTTTTGATTCTAATAATCTTGAACAATGGCTTGAGCAGTCTATTCCAGGGCAAGCATGGTTTGCAGGCGAGAGTGATGTTCCAGCCCAAGGTGTTATTTCCCTTGATGTTTGTTGGAAGCGATGGGTTGCTGATACGAAACCAGCTCTGTCGGAGGCTCTTTTTATAGATGCTGTGACTGACTCGAATTCTATAGTAAAGAAAAGATTAGCGGATTCTGAACCGATAACAATTACGAGTGATTCAGTGGATGAAGCATTGGCTTTTTTGAACTGTCTATTTTCACCTGGAAATCCTGAACTGTTAATGTTTCGTGATCGAGTAGCAGTATTTACGCAATCTGGTGCGTTGCCAAATTTAGCGACGAAGCATTCAGATTTTATTGCAATTATTACGAATACAGAAGTAGAACGCGAATTTGCTCCTTACAAGAAAGACTTAAGAGCTATTATTATATATCCTCGTAATGGAACAAGTACTGAGGTGGATATTGCTCTTAGACCGTTAAGTTATGAATCTTTTAATAAAGCTTTAGTGATTATGGGCTATAACAAAGATCAAATTGATCGATTAGGACATGAGTCAGGGCGATCGTTAACTGTCTTAAGACGCCGCCTTTCCACTCTTGAGGCAATTCGTACTCCTGACTGGGCCTCGGATAAAACAATTGCCTCGGCACTCCTAGGCTTTCTTTTCGCAGGGGCTTGGGACGATATGAACAAAGCAGATCAAACAATTCTTGAACTTCTAGCTGGAGAAATTCCATATGCTCAGCTTGAACGTGAACTTGCAAATCTACTTTTACTCAATGATAGCCCGGTCTGGTCAATAGGTCGAATGCGGGGAATGGTATCAAAAATAGATACTCTCTATGCTATTAATAAAAGACTGATCTGGGGAGATATTGAACGTTTCCTTAGTGTAGCGGAATTAGTTTTGTCTGATGACGATCCTTCACTGGATCTTCCTGAAGAGCAGCAGTGGTCTGCTGGAATTTATGGTAAAGCACGCGAGATATCTTCCAGCCTAAGAAAAGGCATCGGAGATTCATTGGTTATTCTATCTGTACATGGGAATTCACTCTTTCGCGAACGTTTAGGACATGATCTTGAATTTGAGGTTGGACAAGTCATTAAATCGATTTTTTCTCCACTTACAATTCGTAAGTTAGAAGCTCAATCCAACGATTTGCCTATATATGCAGAAGCTGCTCCTGACATTTTCCTTAAAATTCTTGAAGATGATCTGTATTCTGGAGAGTCTCAGTTACTCGGTCTCATACGACCTGTTAAATCAACATTGTTTGGTCGTAGTTCAAGGACTGGCTTACTATGGGCTTTGGAGAGTGTTGCTTGGTCCCCCGAATACCTGATGAGGGTAGTTGGTATTCTCGGAGTACTTGCTGGACCAGAATTGAATGACAACTTGGCCAACAAGCCTATTTCCAGCCTTTCAGCGATTTTCCGGTGCTGGATGCCTCAGACTACTGCCCCTCTGGATGCTCGAATTTCTGCACTTCAATTATTGGTGAAAAAGCATCCTAGAATCGCCTGGTCTGTGTGTGTAGAACAGTTCAGGTACTCACCTTCAAAGATTGGTTCTTACAGCTTTAAGCCGCGTTGGAGAACCGGTGCTCATGGTGCTGGGGAGCCATTGCAATCTCAAGAAATTCAACGTTTCGTTTTTAAATCCCTCGAAATAGCGATAGGGTGGCAGAAGCATGATGTGGATACACTAGGTGATCTTGTATCTTGCAGTGGGCATCTTCGTACGGATTATCAGGAGCAGATTTGGGACATTGTTGAGGGTTGGAATCTCACAGCAAATGATGAACAAAAAGCTATCCTTCGGGAAAAGATCAGAATTAGTATATTCACGCGTCGTGCAAGGTTGCACAAAAACAACCTAGAGTCACGAGCGCGTAAAGTATATCTAGATTTGGAGCCCAATGATGCAGTTGTCCGAAATGAGTGGTTGTTCAAGAACCAATGGGTTGAAGAATCTTATGATGAATTAAATGATGAAGAATTTGATTACAATACTTACTCTGAGAGAATTGAAGCGTTGAGACTGGAAGCACTCATGGAAATTAATTCAGAACGGGGACTTGAGGGGGTATTGGACCTTGCGAGTCGTGGAGAAACAGCATACATGATTGGCGCTCTCCTTTTTAAGATTATATCTGAGCAGAACGCAGTGCTGGCTATTTGCAAAGATATCCTTTCACAAGGTTCATTATCTGAGTCACGCGTTCGTCAATTGGTACTATCGGGAATATTACAGGGGGTAGTAGATGAAGGGAACGCCAATCTTATTGAACAGCTTATTGATTTTCGAGATATTAAAGAACTTGTGACACTCTTACTACAAGCCCCTTTTACAAGGGGTATTTGGGATATTATTGAATCTCTAGACGAAGCTATACAGGATGAATATTGGAAGACCGTAAATCCGTCATTTTCTTGGCGCAACGAACAGAATGATTATGTTCAATATATCCTTGACCGTCTCATTAATGCTAAGCGGCCTAGGGCTGCGTTTATCGCCTTTCAACACAATTTGGATGCAGTTCCACCAAAGCTCTTGTACAGAATGTTGCTAGCAGCGGCTACCGATTCTGACGAAACTGCGGGAACGTATCTTTTCCAATCTTATTATCTCGTAGAGGCCTTTAAAATGTTAACAAATAGTGGAGAAATCCCTATTGATCAGATGGCTGTCCTAGAGTATCAATATATAGACACTTTTTCAGGAGAAGAGTGTGGTATTCCAAATCTTGAGAAGTATGTCGAGGATCACCCTGAACTTTTTGTACAAGCATTAGTCATGGCGTATAGAAGGGGTGATGGAGGGGAAGACCCTGAAGAGTTGCGCGCCCCAAATCAAGAAGCTGTAGAGCAGCGCGCTAAGGGAGCGTATAGACTATTGGAGAGGCTCTCTTCCATTCCTGGGCATGACAGTAATGGAGAGTTGAACTCTGGTAAAGTTGAAGAATGGGTTAGAAAGGTTCGAGAAATGGCGAGTGATTTGTCTCGGAGAGACATATGCGATATTTGCCTTGGTACTTTATTTTCGAAAGCCCCAATTGGGAAAGATGGTATCTGGCCTTATGAACCTATTCGGGATGTCATTGAAAATATTTGGACAGACAAGTTTGCTACAGGTTTATGCACGGGACTCTACAACAGTCGCGGTGTACATTGGAGTGGTGAAGGTGGTGACGCAGAGAGGGAACTGGCCAAAAATTATTTAAAATGGGCTTCTGCATTAGAGTTCAGCTATCCATATGTCGCCGAGATTCATAAACAAATGGCCAATTCGTACGAGCGTGATGCGAAATGGGAAGATGACAGAGCTAAAGTGAATAGGCGGTTGCTTGAATAAATTTCTGTAAGTTTATTTGCTACAGAAGGATGCGGTAACTCGAAGAGGGCTTTTTACCGATTCACTACAAAAGCCCTCTTCGTCGTTTCGGCAGAAGGGTTGCGAAACCCGTTAATTCTGTCGAATATCCGAATACCTCGTTATAGTA
>JAIMBU010000506.1 GCA_023511325.1 Gorillibacterium sp. | reverse complement strand
ATAAAGGGAAAGGATAACAGTGTGATGGCAACAACCGTTAAAACAATACGAAGCGCTACCGCACCAAACGCTCCCCACCAAATCGCGCGCCGGCGATCCTCCTGAGGCAGATTGCGGCTTGCAAGTGCAATAACAATGGCATTGTCACCACTGAGAACAATGTTAATCAACAGAATTTTCATGAATAATAGAATCCAGGTTAAATTCACCAATTGTTCCCTCCTGTGCTTCCTTGCATCCACTCAGGATTTATGGGAAGACAGCCTTCCCCGCTTTATACGTTTTATTCTTATGATCTCAAAAATATTCGTCAAACTTGTCTTCCTCTTCACGATGGATGAACAAACGTTCAGTTTTAGCAACCGCTTCTTCCTCCAAAGCAGGCAACCAATCCATCATTTTTTCCAATCGCTCAACTATGCTCAGATTAGGATTTGTTGCTGGTGATTTAGGGATGAACAAGGTGCAACAATCCTCATAAGGTAGAATGGATATCTCCATCGTTTCGATTTTCTCAGCAAGCTTGATGATATCTACCTTGTCCATCATAATGAGCGGTCTAAGAAGTGGAAGTGTTGTCTCCCGCCCGATTACCTGTAGGCTAGATAACGTTTGGCTCGCTACTTGCCCTAGACTATCCCCTGTTACAATTGCTCCAGCCTTGCGCTCATTAGCTATACGCTCTGTAATTCGCAGCATAGAACGACGCATAAGTGTGATGATCAAGTTATCCTGACCTGCTTGATTAAGCTTTGTTTGAATTTCTGTAAAAGGTACCATATGGAGTACAATCCGCTCCGAAGAATAAAGCGCGAGCTTACGCGTCAAATCGATCACCTTTTGTTGGGCTTTTTCACTGGTAAACGGGAAGCTATGAAAGTGTACGCCTTCAATCTCAAGCCCCCGTCGCATCGAAAGCCAGCCCGCCACAGGGCTGTCAATGCCTCCGGAGAGCAGCAGCATCGCTTTACCGTTCGTCCCAAGCGGATAACCCCCTGTACCTGCCACAGAGGCAGAGAAAACATAAACATCCTCCATCCGAATATCAATTTTGAGCTCGACATCAGGATGGTGAACATCAACCGAAAGCCTACCGTCCTCATTATGCAGAATATATCCACCGATTAAATGCCCGAGTTCTAGTGCGGTATGAGGGAAGCTTTTGTTCGCTCGCTTGGCAGAAACTTTGAACGTCTTGGGGAATGGCTCACATGATCGAATGCATTCCAGAGCTTTGTTCCGAATATCTGCTAAATCCTGCTTGGCTATCCAGGCTGGACTGTAAGAAAACAAACCAAATATGCGATCAAGTCCAGCTGCGATCTCTTGATAGGGTTCACCATTGAGGATAATATAAACTCTGCCAAATTCCTCATGTTTGCTCGCTCGTGCATATGGTTTCATCAGCATCGTAATCTGCTGAAGAATCTTCTTCTCAAAGCGTCGACGATTGCGCCCCTTTAACGTTAATTCTCCTAGTCTGACAATAATTGCTTGTGGTATCATGTCTTCCTCTCCTTGCATGAAAATATCTAGTAACGCAAGCGTTCAATTGCTCGTTGTAATTCAGTGACGAAAAAATCCATATCTGCTGCCGTTTGATCAATAGAGATACTGACGCGGAGTCCACTGGATGCCTCTTCCTGTGTCTTACCCATCGCTAGTAAGACCCGACTAGGGCTAATTGATCCAGAGGCACAAGCGGAGCGTGTAGAGATATAAATCTCAACCTCCTCCAGTGCGTGAACCATCACCTCTGAACGAATTCCAGTAAGAACGAAGTGAACGATATGGGGAGCCATGTCGCTTGGGTCTGTTGAGCCTGTAATGCTCAGCCCCTCAATGGATTGTAGCTGTTCGATTAACTGCTGCCGTAAATGATAAAGTCTAGGTGTCCCTACCTCACGCTTTTCTGTCGCCAAACGTGCTGCTTTAGCCATGCCAACAAGCAATGGCACATTCTCAGTCCCCGAGCGAAACCCATTCTCCTGACCACCACCAGCAATTAAAGGGTAAAGTTCTACCCCTTCCCGACAATAGAGAAAACCTGTTCCTTTGGGACCACGAATCTTATGAGCAGAGACGCTGAGCAGATCAGCTCCCAACAACCTAGGGGAACACTCCAATTTACCATAGGCTTGAATAGCATCAACATGAAATAAAATACGGGGATAAGCTTGAAGCAGCTTCCCAACCTGCATAACAGGCTGAATTCGCCCTACTTCATTATTGACATACATCAAGCTAACAAGAATGGTATCCTCTCGCAAGGCATGTTTCAGGTCCTCCAAATTGATACTTCCGGTTTCATCAACGGGCAGAAAGGTGATCTCAAACCCTTGATCTTTCAATTGCTTATAGCTTTCGTCCACAGAGGCATGTTCAATTTCACTCGTAATCAAATGCTTACCGCGATTTCGATAGCGATAGGCTGCTCCCTTGATCGCAAGATTATTACTCTCCGAGCCACTTCCTGTGAAGATAATTTCTTGAGGTTTACATGATAAGGTTTCAGCCACAGCCCTTCGTGATCGTTGGAGTAAGCGATCCGCTTCAATTCCTAAGTGGTGAATAGAGGAAGGATTACCAAAAAACTTGCTCATCACGTCCGTCACTGTGCTTACAACCTCAGGATAGGGAGGCGTCGTTGCGCTGTTATCCAGATAGAGCATGGAGATCCCTCCTTATTTCATAATAAAACCGTCCCTAAAGTTAAGGACGGCTCCGACAAATTTCCTGATCGATTCGACTCCGTAGTGCTTAGTACAAGGATTTCTTCTCCAAGACCTTCTGTACGTAAGCTTGTGTCTCTTGGGGCAAAAGGCTAAATTTGGCCGTTAAATCTGTGCGATTGGAAATCCCCAGTTGATCAACTCTTCCGGGTCCTCCGTTATAAGCTGCTAATGCTACTGCCTCGTCACCATCGTATTTGTTCAGCAAATAAGCGAGAAATTTGGTGCCTCCATTGATATTCTGTTCTGCATCGAAGGAATCCTTCACACCAAGTCCATCTGCTGTTTTGTCCATCAGTTGCATCAAACCCTTAGCTCCTGCTGACGACTCGGCAAGCGGATTAAACGAAGATTCCTGATCGATCACCGCTTTGATCAATGAAAGGTCCACTCCATATTTCGCTGAAGCTTCAGTAATGATTGGATCATAGGAGGTCGGTTTGCTTAGGCCTTGCGGAAATTGATAACGACTAAGCGCCGACAGGGCGGCGGAGCTACCTTGGAGACTGCCTAAAATATTTGTAGCGTTAGCATCACCTGAATTGCCAAAAAGAGAGCTACGTGTGCTGGTGGTTCCGGTCGAAAAGTTAGCATACTCCGCAGGTATTGTACTACCGGAAGCACTAGCCATTTCGTCTGATCCATAGGAAGCGATAAGCGTGTCCAACAATTGATCAAACACACTGCTGCCGTCTGTAGACAAATTGGAATCCGTGGAATCATCAGATTTTATACTGGAAGAAGAGCCGAGCTGCATACGGAGCAGTTGGCTAAGAATACGTGGATCCATACTCATCATTACACCTCATATGTGCTGATCTTTTTCTTAAATC
>JAIMBU010000505.1 GCA_023511325.1 Gorillibacterium sp. | reverse complement strand
AACCTATTCATGCAGAGGATGGCAAGGTGATCGGTATGCTGTATATCGGTGATCCGAAGGCTCAACTTAGTATTGATCAGGCCTACCATCGTTCTCTGATCCGCTTTATTTGGGTCGAAGTCATCATCATGCTGGTTACCTTTGTTGCTACTTTGATTTATTCTACCTTTATCACCAAAAGGATAAAGGTAGTTGAAACCAACTTAGAGCGTGTAACGCAGGGAGATTTAACAAACAAGCCCATCCCCGCGACCACTAGAGATGAAATTGGTAGTTTGACACTCAGTGTCAATCGCATGAATGAAGACTTACGACGGATTGTCACAGGAATCAATGATGTGACTCACCAGGTCGCTGCCGCTTCTCAAGAGTTATCGGCCATTTCGCAAGAGACAAGTGCATCCACAGAGCATGTTGGGTCACTCACCGAGAAGCTTGCTGATAGTGCTGAACAACAATTGACTCTTGTGCGAAATACGGCTGATACCTTGGATACAATGACTGAGCAAATGAAACAGATTGCCGGATTGTCTGGAGATGCCAATATTCTGATGGAACAGGCGGCACACTCTGCACAGGAAGGTTACGAGCAGGGGAAGCAAGTCTTTGAGCAGATGCACCAAATGATGGAATCCAACAATCAAACCAATGAAGTTATTCAACAGCTTGCTGAACGTTCAGGAGAAATTGGCGGCATTGCTTCCATGATCAGAAATATCTCCAAACAAACCAACCTGCTTGCATTGAATGCTGCTATAGAAGCAGCGCGTGCCGGTGAAAGTGGGAAAGGATTTGCCGTGGTTGCATCCGAGGTGCGTAAATTGGCTGAACAATCCACAGAGTCAGCCGATCAGGTAGCTCAATTAGTTGAAGCCATACTATCGGGTACTCAGCAAGCGGCCGAACGGGTAGCAGCCGACCGAGATACCGTTAAAGCAGCCACCGTTCAATCTGACCGTATCAACGAAGTGTTATCCACCATTCAATCTTCAGTCAATGAAGTTGCTGATAAACTACAGACCATGTCTACGGCCATTAAACATCTAGATGCGGGTGGCACTCATATATTAGGGATGATGGAGCAGGTGAAGGATTCAGCAGATCATGGGGCAGATGCTACACAACAGGTATCTGCTACTTGTGAGGAGCAACTGGCGGCGATGCAAGAGATTTCTTCTTCTTCTCAAGCGCTTGCTGGCCAAGCTGAGCTTTTGCAAGAAATGCTTAGTCGCTTTCGCTTATAGTCGTTTGTATCATTAGATATTAACGTTATTAAATAATATATACCACAGTAGTCGAGAGATGATTACTGTGGTATTTTACGTATAAACAAATAATTTGTATGGCTCGACCAGTTGAAAGCTTATAAAGTGCATGGTATGATATATACCGTAGGGGGGTATAGTACATGAATAACCACCTAGAGGAAAGGGGTGTAACCATATGAGCGAAGCTACCCATGAATTAAAGAAAACTGAATTTGATATCGGTGGAATGACCTGCGCTGCCTGCGCCGCCCGAATCGAGAAGGTACTCAATAAGCTTCCTGGTGTTGAGGCCTCCGTTAATTTGGCCAGTGAACGAGCAAGCATTAAGCACAATGAGGAAATAACCGCACTTCAGCTTGCCGCGAAGATTGAAGCAATTGGCTACCAAGCTAAGCTGCATACGGAAGAAACGGAGGAAGTGGACGCCGATAAGCACAAGGCACGGACGATTCTTAAGCTGCGCTTTTTTATCTCTGCTATCCTCTCTATTCCCCTCTTGTGGGCCATGTTTGCTCATTTTAACTTGGGTATTTATGTTCCCGAGCTATTTGTGAATCCGTGGTTCCAATTTAGCTTAGCTACTCCCGTACAATTTGTTATCGGCTGGCCGTTCTACCGCAGTGCATTTAAGGCCTTGCGTAGTGGGAGCGCCAATATGGATGTGCTGGTCTCCTTAGGGACTTCGGCAGCCTATGCTTACAGCGTAAAAGAAACGATTCGTTATGCCCAAGAAGGCAATATCGATCATATGGTTATGCCTCAATTGTACTATGAGGTCAGTGTAATTCTTGTGACCTTAATTCTGCTCGGCAAGTGGATGGAAGCTTTGGCTAAAGGTCATGCCTCAGACGCGATCAAGAAGCTTATGGGCTTGCAGGCCAAAACGGCTACCGTGGTTAGGGATGGGCAAGAGCTTCAACTTCCAATCGAAGCTGTCCTGTTAGGTGATTTGATTCGGGTCAAGCCTGGTGAGAAGGTTCCATTGGATGGAATTGTCCGTGAGGGTACTTCTGCTGTCGATGAATCGATGTTGACAGGTGAGAGCATCCCTGTAGACAAACAAGCTGGGGATACGGTGATTGGAGCGACCCTTAACAAGAATGGAGCCTTGCTCTTTGAAGTTACAAAGATCGGGAAAGAGACAGCCTTGGCCCAAATTATTCGCATTGTTGAGGAAGCCCAAGGCTCGAAGGCACCTATTCAACGCTTAGCCGATCGAATTTCTGGAGTTTTTGTTCCGATTGTCGTTGGCATTTCAATCCTTATTTTTCTCCTTTGGTTTTTCCTACTGGACAAAGGAAATTTCACTCGTGCATTTGAGAACAGTATCGCCGTTCTAGTTATTGCTTGTCCCTGCGCACTTGGACTGGCAACACCCACTTCAATTATGGTGGGAACCGGTAGGGGAGCCGAATACGGTATTCTGATCAAGGGCGGCGAGCATCTAGAGACCGCGCATAAGTTAAATACAATTGTTCTAGATAAAACAGGAACCATCACCAAAGGCAAACCCGAATTAACTGATTTCATTGTGGTCGAACCTGAAACAGAACAAGCTGTCCTGACGCTTGCGGCAAGTGTGGAGAGAAACTCTGAGCATCCGCTAGCAGAAGCCATTGTAAAAGGAGCATTGAAGCAGGGCTGCAATTTGTCCGCTACAGAATCCTTCGAGGCGATTCCTGGTTTTGGCTTACTTGCTGTTATTAACGAGACGCGGGTTCATATCGGAACGCGTAAGCTGATGGAACGGGTGAAGATCGACTATCATTCCCTTGAGCAGCAGATGGAGCAATTAGAATCAGAGGGTAAAACGGCGATGTTGATCGCTTTTGATGGTCAATTGGCCGGTCTAGTTGGAGTAGCAGATACAGTTAAAGAAACATCACAAGCTGCTGTGAAACGCATGCGTGAGCTTGGGCTTGAGGTGATCATGATCACTGGCGATAATCCACGAACTGCTGCTGCCATTGCCAAATTGGTTGGTATTGATCATATTCTGGCCGAGGTACTGCCGGAGGATAAAGCTGGGGAGATCGCCAAGCTGAAAGCAATGGGCAAGAAGGTAGCCATGGTCGGAGATGGGATCAATGATGCCCCAGCGCTTGTTCTCGCTGATATTGGTATGGCGATCGGAACAGGAACAGATGTGGCGATTGAAGCCGCTGATATTACGCTAATGCGCGGTGATTTGGGTAGCGTCGTGGATGCCATTGAGCTTAGTCGTAAGACGATGCGCAACATTCGGCAAAATTTGTTCTGGGCTTTCTTCTATAACGCCATTGGTATCCCGATAGCGG
>JAIMBU010000504.1 GCA_023511325.1 Gorillibacterium sp. | reverse complement strand
GGGTAACACAGTAAAATAGCGCTATGAAACAACGCTAAATGTGCTGCTGCTCACCAAACGGCGAGTTCGGCGCTATGAAACAGCACTAAATGCGAGGCAGCAATCGTAAAGGATACTACTGGTTTATCTTGGTAGCTAGCTCTTCACCAACCCATAGGGTTTCCTTCATAGTCGAGATAAAGTGGGCCGTTCAGATCAACCTCTGTGTCAACCAGCTTAAGGATACCTGCTGCTGAATCGACAGCTTCCACAGTGCCATCTTCGTTAAACTTGCCACTCATGTAGGAGCGGACATATCCGGGGTGGATGTTCAGTACCTTCACGCCAAATTCCTTTAGATGAAGTTGAAGGATGGAGGATTGCATGTTCAGGGCTGCTTTAGACATGGTGTATCCGAAGTTGCCGATTCGGTGGTTGGCAGAGATACTGCCCGCTTCGGAGCTAATGTTAACAAGCTTCTTAAGCTGGCCCTTTAACAGAAGATTAATCACTGAATGTGTAACACGCAGAGGTCCGAGCGTGTTCGTATTGTAAAGCCGTTTAATGATTTCAAAATCGAGATCTTCTAGAATCGTTGGTGTGTGTTGTGGGAAAATTCCTGCATTGTTGATTAACAAGTCGAGCGATTCAGTGTGGCTTGCAATCAGCGCGGCTGCCGCACTCACAGCAGCGTCATCAGACACATCGAGAGGGACAATGACAAGGTTAACAGGATACTCACTCATAAGCTCAGATAGCTCCGGCCATTCGGGAAGATAACTTCCGGCAAAAACCTGATATCCTCTGCAGAGGAGAGACTTAGTAAGTGCCAAGCCAAGCCCTCGATCCGCACCCGTAATATAAGCTGTGTGCAACATAGGTAACTCCTCCTGTAACGAATTTCTTCTTGTTTTCTTGAGCATCTTTATTCTACCTTATGGTAGATTAGCTGCAAAGAAGGTGTAGAATATTTTCTGTTTTCACTAATAAGTGAGAATGATATTCATCACTTAGTCAGTACAAAACCCGTGCTTTTAAAGGCCTATTTTCTTCACCGCGCGAACCTGAAGAAATTGTCGAAATAGACTGAAAACTCAAGATTTTTATTTGCTGTTATAAAACAGTCAAAGTTCTGTTATACATTACCTTTGTTATAATCATTCATTACATGTTTTAATATAGATAGGCTTAAATTAGCCTGAAGAACCCTACAGAGCAGGTATTTTTTTAACTGTTGGTTAGTTAATAAGTATTATTCAGTTGAAAAACAGTTTTTTTATTCCAAGTAAAGTAGGAGGATTTGCGATCTGTTTCACAGATTTTCTTTCTCTGCTCCTTTATAGCAAGTAATAAACACAGCAAATAAAAATTGGGGCAAAAACTTATTGGAAAAAATGTAGTTCATGTGAAGTAATTCACTTAAGCGTGAACTTTTTTGCAGTACAATGGGTTACAAGGCAGGGACTCACCACTTAATCTGCTGCTTAGGAAGGAGGAATACCAATATGGAAGCATTGCTCACCAAACTATATGAGCAGAATGAGCTGACTAAAGAAGAGATTGTCTATTTCCTCCAGCATTTGACCCCTGAGCTTAAGAAGCGGTTGTTTCGCCTAGCGGATGAAACCCGTAAGAAGCACTATTATAAGAGCGTTTACATGCGTGGCTTGATTGAATTCTCTAACTTCTGTAAACAGGATTGCATGTATTGTGGGCTTCGCAAATCCAACTCTAATGTGGAACGTTATCGACTGGATGAGGAAGATATCTTAGCGTGTGCTGCTGAGGGATACGATCTCGGTTACCGTTCGTTTGTTTTACAGAGTGGAGAAGATTTTCGTTTCACAGAAGAGTTGATGATCAGCATTGTCACAAGCATGAAGCACCGTTTTCCCGATGCGGCGATTACCTTGTCCGTTGGAGAACGCAGCGAAGATTTCTATCGTGCTCTATACAATGCCGGAACAGATCGGTACTTGCTCAGGCATGAGACTGCCTCACGTTCGCTCTATGAATCTTTGCATCCAGGTATGTCTTATGACAACCGGATGAAGTGCCTGCGTAATCTCAAGGATATTGGTTATCAGGTCGGTGCTGGCTTTATGGTCGGACTTCCGGGTCAAACTCATCAGCATCTTGCGGAAGATCTGCTTTTTGTCAAAGAGTTTCATCCAGAAATGATCGGAATCGGTCCATTCATTCCGCATAGCGCAACTCCGCTTAAGGATGCTATCGGTGGAACCGTGGAAGATACGCTTGTGATGATTGCAATGGCGAGATTGTTTGTTCCTGATGCTCTAATGCCTGCTACCACGGCTATGGGGACACTTGACCCAACTGGTCGGGAGAAGGCGCTCTCTGCTGGAGCTAATGTTGTTATGCCCATTCTTTCGCCTCTGCGAGTTCGCGAGAAATACGCGCTCTATGAGAACAAGATTTGCACAGGCGATGAAGCTTCGCATTGCAGAAATTGTATCGAGATGAGGATTGTAGCTGCAGGATATGAGATTGAACTAAGCCGTGGGGATAACTTTAATTTTATTCGCACACCAGAAAATGAACATGTGCTGTGATTAGTCGTTCTAAAAAAAGTAAGTGCGTTATTTTACGTGTGATTGCTTGAATCCATCATTCTAACCAGATCGAAGGATTTGGCACGAGGGATTTAAAGCTTCATTAATACAAAGGAGGAAACCAGATGTCTACTTTACCGAAGAAGAATGCGCTAGGCTTTTTCGAAATCCGTCTTGAATCCATCGGCGGACTTGGTGCCAACCTCGCGGGTAAGATGCTTGCCGAGACAGGTGCTCTCGAACTGGGCTTCAACGCGGCCAACTTCTCGTCTTACGGTTCGGAGAAAAAAGGTACACCTATTAAAACTTTTGTTCGCTTCTGCGATGCAGAGGTGGATATTCGTGACCATAGCCCAATCGAAGAGCCTCACCTCGTTGCGGTTTTCCACGAAGCACTGTACAAGAATGTTAATGTTGTTAGCGGTTTGCCAACAGACGGGGTTGTCCTGGTTAACACAACTCGCGACTTCGATGATGTTCGCGCAGATCTCAAGCTTGAATACGGTACGATTGCATTAGTAGATGCTATGGGGATTGCTGTTGAAGAAAAAACCAAAGTCAATACTTCGATGCTTGGTGCTATGTTCCGCATTTGTGACTTCCTTGATCCAGAAGCTATGCGTACGGTTATCCGCAGAACCTTTGAGAAGAAATACCCGCACTTAGTTGAGCCAAACATTCGTACCTTCGATCGTGGCTACAACGAAGTACAATTTAAAACTTATGAAGTACCAGCAGGCGTTGAAGCAAAGCCGTTCAAACGTGCACAATCCCTGCTTGGCTATAAAACACAATTGCCTGGTGGCATTATTGCGGCTCAAGGTAACAGTATTCGTAAAGACCTGAGTGGCTCACGTGCAGGCTTCCTGCCAGAGTTCAATGCTGACAAATGTATTAGCTGCGCGGCTTGCGACAATGTTTGCCCCGACTATTGCTTTGTTTGGGAAACCGCCGAGGACAAGCGTGGTCGGCAGCAACAGTTCCTGCGCGGTATTGATTATCAATACTGTAAAGGC
>JAIMBU010000503.1 GCA_023511325.1 Gorillibacterium sp. | reverse complement strand
CAAGTCGCAAGTTTAAGTCGCAAGCATAATTTGCAAGTGATTTACTCGGGTAAGGGAATTCCGATAAAGAACTTGAAATAAAAGCAAGAATCGGATGAGTTCCGGAAAGAATTCCAATTATTGAAACGGACGAACATGAGCAACATGTAACCGTAAGGAGGAATAAGAAGTAATAGTGAAAGTGAATATGCAACAATCGTTCAAATAGTCCTTGCTTATCAACGATAAGCGAGGACTATTTGTGTTTGTGGGAGAGGGTACATACGCACACTCTCTCCAGATATAGTGTTTTCGGTTAAGTAGCATTGCTATGTCCCCGCCAGCACACAGCGAGTTTTAACAATGATCTTGCGGATGCTATCTTCGGACAAATGATAATGCAGAATCAAATCCTTCATCGTCCATCCTGTACAATAATAGTTGTAGATTTCCTGGTTACGTTGCTCCATGAATTGACGCGTTCCGTTATTCTCTCCCCAACCCGCACGTTTTTGTTCCTTTTTGGGGATATATATGATCTCACCTTGAATGTAATCCTGCAATTGTTTTAATAAGCTAGGGGGAAGAATGTCCCTTCCATTTTTGTAACTCATCACCTAGTACCTCCTTGGGTTTGTTAGCGAAGTTAGATAAGCCGACTGATGTGACAACATTTAGAAATACCGATTGTTTAATTCTCATAAAGCATCTCCTTTCTTGGATTAGTGTTGTTTTAGACTTGTATAGCTGTTTTTGGCAAACAAAAAAACACGATACCCGTATCGTGCTTGCTCGATAAATAAAAGATTGTCGAGAACAAGTGACGGATAAATTACTACTCTTCAGTTATGACGCACCTCAGTAAAAACTCCATTAATCATCAACATTGTCAAACACCCCTTTCTTCGTATGTATTGAAACTTGAATTTCTACCTTCAGTATATCCAAGACGACATTCGCTTGCAACCTCAAATTTCCTTTTTAAAATGAGACGGAAGGCCTTACGACCTTCCGTCCGTTTTACTGTCGTTTCCGCACTAGGCGGAAACCACCTCATATGCATTTACCACTTCTATCACGCTCCCTTCAGATGAGAATGCGCCGGCACTTATATTAACGCATATAACCCAGTCATTATTCAAGGGAAAGAATCGTTTCTAATGGTTTATTCCAATTACAGCGCTATGCCATTACCAAGCATAAGCTTGCGGCGCTACTCCGCCCGGACCTGGGAATATTCCATCAAGCTGCTTAAGTACTTCCTCACTTAACTTAATATCTGTTACGCGAAGGGATTCCTCAAATTGAGCTAAAGTCCGTGGACCAATGATTGGAGCTGTCAAGGCAGGATGAGACAATGTCCAAGCCAAGGCAACATTTGCTTCACTTTCTCCAAGCTCCTTGCTCAGCTTGGAGAAGGCTTCAAGCTGTGGCCGGAGCTGTTCGACTCTCTTCTGTTGGTTTGCCGTACGACGGGAACCCGGCTGAGGATTAAGAGCACTGCCGAGAAGCCCCCCATCGAGTGGGCTCCATGCAACAACACCAATTCCATAGTTGATGGCTGCTGGAAGCACCTCAAGCTCTGGGAGTCGGCACAAGAGACTATACTTGTGTTGTTCGCTAACAAGACCAAAGAAGTTGCGAGCTTTCGCTGACTCTTGCGCCTTGGCGATTTGCCAGCCCGCGAAGTTACTGGAGCCAACATAACCAATTTTTCCTTGATAAACCTGAACTTGAAACGCTTCCCATAGCTCTTCCCAGGTTACATTCAGATCGCTATGGTGCATTTGATACAGCTCCACATGGTCTGTTTGCAGACGACGCAGGGATTCTTCCAGATGGCGCCGGATTTTGTAGGCAGATAATCCGCCATCTGCATTAGGTCCGTCAACGCTATACATCCCGCCGTAGACTTTTGTCGCAAGTACAGTCTTCTCCCGGCGTCCATTCCCTTGAGCAAACCAGCGTCCGATAATTTCCTCGGTGAGACCTCGATTATCCTTGCCTCCATAGACGTTAGCTGTATCAAAGAAATTGATTCCAGCATCAATTGCAGCGTCCATAATCCTGAAAGATTCTTTCTCGTCGGTATCTACCCCAAAATTCATCGTGCCCAGGCATAGTCGGCTAACTTTGAGGCCACTTCGTCCTAAATAGGTATACTCCATTACAAATCCTCCTTCTAGTCAGATAAGGACAAACCGTACCCCCCTATTCTAACAAAAGATTCGTAAATTACCAAAATTCAGTCAACAGTAGAGATTAACTATTCTCTAGGCTACTTAACCGTTAAATGTTTTCCGTTCATATGTCAGGAATGCATAGGAGTATGGATTCTTAGCATCAGTTGTACCAGCCATACTGGTGGTAAGTACCCACTGATGGGGATCAATTTCGCTGAAAAAAGTATCGGCTTTAAACCGCTCATTAATCAGCGTCACGTACAGTTTATCTGCATGTGGTAAAAATAGCTGAAAAATTTCGGCTCCGCCAATAACAAATAACTCTTCATCCCCAAAACGACTAATCGCATCCTCAGGCGAATGAACAATTTCCACACCCTCTGCAGCAAAATGCTCATCCCGTGTTGCAACAATATTGAGACGTCCCGGCAAGGGTTTGCCCATAGATTCATAGGTCTTACGTCCCATCAAAACAGGGTGGCCCATCGTTATCTTCTTAAAATAGGCGAGATCAGCAGGCAGACGCCAGGGAAGCTTGTTATCCAAGCCGATTGAACGATCAAGCCCCATGGCTAAAATGAAGGAAATCACACGGAGACCTCCCCTTTAATCCGAGGATGCGGGCTATATCCCGTCAAGGTGAAATCTTCAAAGGTAAAATCAAAAATAGAGGAAACCTCAGGATTAAGCAGCATCTTAGGCATGGACCGGGGTTCCCGCGTTAGCTGGAGTTCAACCTGCTCCATATGGTTCAGGTAAATATGAGCATCTCCTAACGTGTGAATGAACTCCCCTGGCTTAAGTCCACACACCTGAGCAATCATCATCGTAAGCAAGGCATAGGAAGCAATATTAAAAGGAACGCCCAGAAAGGTGTCGGCACTCCGTTGGTATAACTGGCAGGAAAGCTTGCCATTCACTACATAGAACTGAAACAGGCAGTGACAGGGCAGGAGTGCCATTTGAGCAAGTTCACCAACATTCCACGCACTGACGATAAGTCGTCGGGAATCAGGGTTTGCTCGGATCTGTTCAATCACTTGAGTAATCTGATCGATGGTCTCACCGCCTGATGTTCCCCAAGAACGCCACTGCTTGCCATAAACCGGTCCGAGGTCGCCCTGTTCATTCGCCCACTCATCCCAAATGCTAACGCCGTTATCATGTAAGTATTGAATATTGGTGTCTCCTTTTAAAAACCAAAGAAGCTCATGAATAATCGATTTTAGCGCTAGCTTTTTTGTCGTGACTAAGGGAAATCCCTCAGCTAGGTCAAACCGCATCTGGTAGCCAAAAAGACTGCGTGTTCCCGTGCCAGTCCGGTCTTCTTTAAGTATGCCGTCAGCAAGAATATGTTTGCAGAGGTCAAGATATGGTTTCATTATAATCTCCCCCAATCCTTCTGTTA
>JAIMBU010000502.1 GCA_023511325.1 Gorillibacterium sp. | reverse complement strand
AAGTGTAGCTGCCCCGACTCGGCCCAGATGTGTAAGCATGTCGCTGCGGTTCTTTTTGGGATTGGAGTACGATTGGATGATAACCCAGGACTGTTTTTTGAACTGCGAAATGTCAATATCACCGATCTGATCACTGAGACAACCAAGAAACAATCACAATCCTTACTAGATAAAGCTAAAGTGAAAAGTCGGCGGATTATTGCCGATAGCGATATATCCAGTGTTTTTGGAATCGATATCGAGCCGGATTCTGATAAATGAAAGAATACAATAGGATTTTTTCAGTACCCTCCTCATTTGAGGTGGGTATTTATTTTTTTTGCTTGAAGATAACGAAAGGCGAGCTCTGTTTTTTTGGTAGTTTAACCATCCTTCCTTATCTCGGGGAGCTTTTTTGTCCTAGTCACCGTGAAATCTTGTTCCAATACGAGCGAGGAGAAGAAAACAACCGCAACGAAGGAAATGTCTCTCTATGGGTGTATTCCCCCGAAAGGTACAATAAAAGCAAACCATGTATAAAGGGGAAATACCATATGACGATTTACCGTGCACCAAGCAACCCCATATTAACACCAGCGGATATTAAGCCTTCAAGACCCGATATGGAAGTGATCGGTGTATTTAATGCAGGGGTTATTCGTAAGCTGGGTGAAGTCATTCTGCTGCTTCGTATTGCCGAAAGGCCGATCACTGATTCTCGGGAGCACTATTTGACGCCGATTTACAACGATGAAACGGACTGCATCGAGATACGCACCATTCCGTTTAGCCAAGATCATGATTTTAGCGATCCACGTACTATTAAGACACCAAGTCAAAATTATTTAACCTCCATATCGCATTTACGTGTTGCTCGCAGTGGAGACGGGATTCACTTTGAAGTGGACGACCAGCCGACCATTCGTCCTGCAAACGTATATGAAAGATTTGGCATTGAGGACCCGCGTATAACCGAGCTTGAGGATGGCTACTACATTACCTATACGGGTGCGTCTGAATATGGCATTGTTGTCCCCCTCATCTTCACCAAGGATTTTATTACTTTTGAACGTAAGGGCATCATTTTTCATCCTGATAACAAGGACGTTGCCATCTTCCCAGAGCGAATGAATGGGAAATACTATGCCCTGCATCGTCCTTCTAGCTCTCATTACGCCAAACCCGATATGTGGATTGCCGAATCGGATGACTTGCTCAAGTGGGGCAATCATCAACACCTGATTGGCGTGCGTGACGGTTGTTGGGATGACGAAAGAATCGGCGCAAGCGCGGTGCCATTCCGAACTGAGCAGGGCTGGTTGGAGATTTATCACGGGGCTGATCATACAAACCGCTACTGCTTAGGAGCCGTTTTGCTTGATTTGAATGAGCCGTGGAGGGTTATTGCCCGAAGCAAGACGCCATTTATGGTGCCTGAATTAGAATTCGAGGTCGAAGGGTTTTTCGGTAATGTTATTTTCTCTTGTGGAGCCCTCTATGAGGAAGATAAAATAAAGATTTATTATGGTGCAGGCGACACTTGCATCGGTTATGCAGAGACAACCTTGGCCTCTATTATGGAAAGTATGGAAAGTATGTAATACTGAAGGCATCTAAAAGCGTGATGAAAGACAGACGGAACGGTTGGAGTGGGGTGTAGAAGCGTGTATTTTGGCAGCTCATTCCAGATCGTGCAGTCTGGATTTCACTACCACCCTTATATGGACAGGCACGAAAAACGCTGGGGGGAGAGCGATGGGGCTCAGAAAAAGAAGAAAATGGAAACAAATCCTGTGGCCAGGTACGTTAAAAAGTAGGCTAAGCCTACTGCTTGTTATTGTTACCATAACTCCGATTACTCTGCTCGGATTCACCTCCTACTACTGGATGTATAAGATGCAAACTGAGAAAATCAGCGCGAATTATCAATCGATCGTGAACAACGAGCAGCAAACCTTAGAGAAGGTTTTCTCAAATCTCAGCAGTGTATCCCAATTGCTTGTTGTGAATGGCGGTCTGGGAGACGATGTGATCGACTATTTGACCACACCGGACCCCGTTCATAAAACGAATCTTTTCTTAAGCATTGACAAGTCATTGCTCAACATCATTTATTCCAATCCGACGATAAAAGCACTTTTCTTCTATTTACCTACCTTTCAAAGTTCCATTCAATTCGAAACGGCACCGCTGAAGTCAGAATTATCCTTACAATGGTTTGACAATCCGCCCTTCAACCTGCTGTATCGTGCCAATGAATTGAGATTTCATGCCCCCCACCAATCGGTATTATTAGGTCAAGATGAGCTTGTTGTTTCTTTAACCCGGAGCATAGAATTTGCAGCGGACAACCATTATTACATCTACCTTGAAGCAAAATTCGCTGATTTGATTCACTCCCAATCAAACAATCTATCCGAGCCTTCACCGATAAAATTACTCTTAGGTGCAGACGGATCTGTCATGTATAGCGATATTCCCACGATCACACCCATTGGTTCAGCTTTCTCGGAAAACTCAGAAGCAATGAGGCATTATAAATCGTTCTCATCCAAGAATGTAGCAGGATGGAGCCTCTATTCTCTAGTACCGCTTGGCGACTATCAGAAAGAAATGAAACAGTGGCAACAACAATTCTTGCTTGTGGCTACCTTATCGCTTCTTGTCACGATTGTAACCGCATCATACATTTGGCGCATGGTTTACCGCCCGTTGCAGCGGATTAATCTAGAGATCATGAGGTTCAGTGATGATCAGACGGAGCGAGTGACACCGCGAACCCATTTAAAGGAATTCGATATGCTATTCAGCAGCTTCAGAGAGATGCGCGTGAAGGTCATCGATCTGATCATTCAGGTTGAGCAAAAGGAGAAACTTCGTGGTGAATTAGAAGTCGAGAAGCTGATGCTACAGATTAATCCGCATTTTCTGCATAATTCGCTCAATACCATACAATGGCTAGCCCGGGAGAATGGTCAGACAGAGATTTTTAATCTGGTTAAGGTGTTTACACGAGTACTTCAGTACAATTTAGGAAAAAGCAAGATGATGGTGACGATGCAGGCAGAGATGGGTGCCTTGTATGATTATATCGAGCTGCAAAACATCCGCTATGATCATCGCTTCGACGTCAAAGTCGAGATGGCGCCAGAGCTTGCTGATGTGCCCATCCCACGCTTCGTGCTTCAACCACTGGTCGAGAATGCACTCTATCATGGATTACTCAGTGAACAGGGGAATATCCGCATTACAATTAGCCGAATCGATGCTAACCTTGTTTCGATTACGGTGATCGATAATGGTAAAGGTATTCCTCCTGAGAAGATTGAACAGCTTCTCCGCGGAGACGGAAGCCGAGAAACTGGACTGGGGATCGGACTGAATTATGTTAAAAAAATGCTTGATGTATACTATGAGCATGAAGCAGAGCTTCATATCGAGAGCATCATTAACAAAGGGACGACGATCAGAATCATTATGCCGGATCGAAGAAGGGAGAATCCTGATGATTAAAGCGTTTCTTGTGGAAGATGAACCCTTGGTGCGTCGAGGAATTCGTAGCATTATGCCCTTCAGTCGCTTTGGTATGGAG
>JAIMBU010000501.1 GCA_023511325.1 Gorillibacterium sp. | reverse complement strand
TGCACATTGATGGCCCAACCTTATAAAGAAGAGGAGCCACTCACTGGCTCCCCTTCTTTATAAGTCCGCTAATATCATTTTATAAATACCCTGCTACATTTTAATGGGTGTTCGAATTTCTTTGATTTTCCCATGCTCCAGACGGATTTGCCGTTCAGCCAGTTCGCCCACCTCAGGCGCATGGGTTACCATAATAATGGTATGCCCTTCGTTATGAAGTTCTTGGAACAGATCAAGGACGATTTTTTCATTGAGCTCATCCAAATTCCCCGTAGGTTCATCAGCCAAAATTAGCGCCGGATAGTTAATTAGCGCTCTGGCGATACATACCCGCTGCTGTTCTCCCCCGGATAGCTGACGCGGCAAATGCCGAGCCCTAGCTTCCAAGCCGACTCTCCCCAGCGCAGCAGCTGCCTCTTTCTCATCTGGCATACTATGATAATATTGGGCAACCATGACGTTTTCCAGAGCGGTAAGATGAGGAATGAGGTGAAACTGCTGGAACACCAAACCGATCTTGTCTCTGCGGATTTCCGTTAGTTTCTTGGAATTCAGCGAGCTTGTGACAATCCCATCTATCTTCAACTCGCCGCTAGTTGGTTTATCCATGAGTCCAATCATATTTAGCAGTGTACTCTTTCCCGAGCCAGAGGACCCCATAATAGACACCCATTCCCCCGGCTCCACCGAAAATGTGATATCCTGCAACGCATGCAAACTGCCGTATTTCTTGCTCACCCCGGAGATCTCCAAAATACTCATTGTTCGTTAACTCCCTTCCATGTTATTCCCCTTTGAGAACAACTGCAGGCTCGATACCGATGACGGATCTAAGCGGAATCAATGAAGCCAGCCCGGCTACAAGCAGTGCAGTTACCGTGACTAGGGGAATCACTGCCCAGCGAAAGGAAATAGTCGATTGGAATACACTTTGTCCGATGACCTGGGCTAGAAAATAACCGAGAAGCAGCCCTGCAAGCGTACCCGCCAGAGCCAGCACTCCCGCTTCACTTAGAAACTCCAAGGAAAGAGCCTTATTTTGTGCACCTAACACCTTTTTCAAGGCAATCTCCTGTTTACGCTCTATGACCATGGTCATCATGGTTGTGGCCACACATAATAAAGTGGACAATAGGATAATCACAACGACTATATAAACGAGCGAGCTGATTTTATCCAGCATGACCGCTTCCGAGCCGGAGATTTGTTTGATCGGACTAAGCACCATTAGCGGATATTTTGTATGAATGGCTGAGGCCGTAGCCTCCAATCCTTCCCCCGTAACACTGAAGTAGGCAGCATTAGCGAGGCCCTCCTGATGAAAAAGCTTCTGGGCATCGGGAAGGTTGATGAAGATTTGATTATCTTCCGTGCCGCCGCTGCTGATGATAGCCTTTATGGTCACCTCTTGTACGTTTCCAGTCGTTTCGTCCTTCAGGGGCAGAACATTTCCGATTTTGTAGCCCAGCTTATCAGAAACCGCTTTTCCGACCAGCGCAGTACCGGAAGCACTCCGGTCCGTATCGACTGTTCCGGTAATCTGCCAATACGGAGTGATTTTCGCGATTTGATCGAACCAAGTGCCTACGACCACGAGTCGGCTGGAATAAACCTGAGCCAGTCCATAAAGATTAGGCGTATAACCAACTATATTCTCCTGCGGAAAGACTCCAGCAATTTCCTGAGCTGTGCTTGCGGGGAATACCTTTTGCTGAGATTCCGAATTAGGCGTGAGGATTAAATTCGCACCATAGGAGCGGAATTCCATTCCCATTTTAATGTTTATATCATAGTACACGCTTAACAAACCCGAGATAACCGCAGTTCCAACAAT
The DNA here is from genome assembly GCA_023511325.1 of Gorillibacterium sp. Taxonomy (GTDB): domain Bacteria; phylum Bacillota; class Bacilli; order Paenibacillales; family NBRC-103111; genus Gorillibacterium. The sequence goes on along the minus strand of JAIMBU010000501.1, from coordinate 1,751 downwards.
GATTGCAAACAAAGCAATTAACATTCTTGATTTTCTTTGCTGAAAAGAGCTGCCTAGCATTCTGAAAAACATCTTTGATTTGCGCATGATAACCTCCTATCTGCCACCTCTCATGACATGGGCAGGCTGAAGTCGGATAACCATCCGCATCGCTGAGAAGCTACCGGCCAGGGTGAGTAGTACGGAGAGAAGCAGCACGAGTGGGAGAACCAAACCCTTGAACGAAAGAACGGTGTCGAACACAGTCCTGTCAATAATATGGGCAAAACCAAGACCTGCTCCATAGCCAAGAAGTCCTCCTAGAATGCCTGAAATCACTGCTTCCACTAAAAATAAGAGCAGAACAGCAGGGCTTTGAGCCCCCAACGCTTTCATAAGGCCAATCTCCTTACTTCGCTCCAGTACCTTAGTCGTCATGAGACCCGAAATACCCAAACCGGAGCTGATCAGAGCAGCAACCGTAAGAATGAACATCAACAGCTGAATTTTGGTTAAAATAATCCCTTCAGATTCGGCTACCTGCCGAATAACTCTAGCCTCAGAACCGGGTAGAGCTTTCTCAATCTGATAAGCAATGGAACTGACATAGGCAGTACAATACCAAGTCTCGTAATCCTTGGCTGAGAGCCTATCCGGATTCAGCGCTGCTCTTCGCGCTAGCTCATTCTCGGGGGTCGTCAAAGCGCTCACCTCAACCCGGCTCACCTTGCCAGACAAACCCATCGTTTGCTGCAAGGTGCTTAAGGAGGTGAATATCTTGTTGTCATCGACTCCGCCACCACTTAGAATTCCTGTTACTTTTAGAGGAAGGCTCTTGGTTTCACCCTTGACCTCGACATTGACATTCAACGTCTGTCCAAGCGATAACCCAAGCTGTCGGGCCAATGTTGTACCCACCAGCGCGGTATTGCTATCTTCGTCCTTAACCCACTCCCCTTCGATTTGCCACCAGGTTTTAAGCTGCTGAATTCCAGTATTGACCCGTTCTCCCGTAGGAAGATCCAAATCTTTATTAAACCAGGTGCCTACCACAGCTACCGGATGATTTACATGAGTAATACTGGCAGACGTTTCGAGATAAGGAGTAAAAGCAACGATGTTATAGGCCCAAAAGATCGTCTTTATTGTAGGCAATTCTTTCTCTTCAATGAACTGCCTGTCGGCCAGCGGGTTAAAGTCAACCCCATCTATTTCGGCTGGTAAAGCATCCATTTTCGGAACGACAAGCAGGTTAGCGCCATATGTTTTTAATTCCCGGTTCATTTTGTCACCAACATCCAAAGAAACGTTCAACATGGCCGTAGCGAGAGAGGCACCAAAGGCAATCGTGACGATCAACAAAATCTTGCCTTTAAAACCAACGGTAAACGCTTTGGCGAGCATTCTTAAAAACATCTTTGCATCTCCAATCTTTTAAAGCTGGCTTCGCCTTAATGGTTGAAGAGATCCTCTTGGTGAAAGGTTGCGGTCTCCTTCTCCAAATCACTACTAGCAATGACAAGGTTCCCTTTATCCATACGATAAGCAAGCGGGATCGGATTACAGCCTCCCTCAAAGCCAATCGTTGGGATATTCATGACGACATCACATTTCCGGCAGATAACCTTATTATTCTTCTGGTAGTAACCTGAAGAACCGCAAATTTTGCAGGCATCAAATCCAATCCCATACATGGTTTCGGATTTGCGAATAATAATGAACCGAACAATCGTTCCGTCTGCTGCCGTATAACCAAATCGGTGAAGATTGCG
>JAIMBU010000050.1 GCA_023511325.1 Gorillibacterium sp. | reverse complement strand
TTGTTGCCCAAAAGATAATAAAGGAGCAGAAGAGATGAGTAAGAAGCAAGCAAGCAGCAAATGGAACGCGTTTAACCCGAGGTATAGTATAGTAGCTCGCAACATGATTTTTACCAGCTTATTCATCATTTTGACAGGAGCGTTCCTAATTGGCTATAGCTATTTTATCCAAAATAAAGTTCTCGTGAATCAGTTACAGGGAGATACGCAAAAAACAGTCGAGGCTTGGTTAAAGAATCTTCCGGTAGAGGATGTTACGGCAGCCAAAGAAAGTAAAGATCCGAAATCCCCGATTCAAACCAAAATCACGAAGCTGTTTGATGAACTATCGGTGAATCATCCCAGTATTGCTCAAGGTTACCTATTTGGTCCTGAGCTAGTTGATGGCAACAAAACATCAATGATCGCTTTCCCCACTGCTGTCTTGGAGATATTTGCTGCTGACAGCTTAAAGCTTGGTGATATGTTAGAGCAGCCCAAGATTCATGCTGATGGGGTAAGAGATATGCTCAAAACCAAGAAACTGACCTTCACAAAATCTTATAAAGATGATTATGGTGTATGGGTTACCGTGCTGTATCCATACTTGGACAAGGAAGGTAATGTATTTGCTTATTTAGGTATGGATGTGGACTCTAGCATAGTTGAACAAGGCAAGGCAGAGCTGCTGAAGAAAACGACTACCGCCCTACTTATAACGTTAGTATTCTTTCTGACACTCTTGTATTTTACCAACCGGAAAACCTTTGCTCCGATTAAAGAGCTCATGCTTTCGCTTGAGAAGCTGAATGAAGGCAACTACAGTGTTCAGCTAAGTAAAGGTAGCGGTGAACTCGGTCAAGTGAGCGAGAAGTTCAATGGGACGATTGAACAGATGAGGAGACTTATCACGACGATCAAAGAGATATCCATAGAATCAGCTAATCAGTCCCAACGGTTATTTACAACGATGGAGACAAACAACGCAAGCTCAATCATTATCACGAAGAATATTGAAGAAATGTCGGAACGAGTATCGCTGCAAAGCCTATCGATTAAAGAAGGTGCATACTCTATGGAAGAAATCGTAACTGGTGTGACCACCATCGCTGAGAATGCTTCCGATTTGTCAGAAACCTCGATACGGATGAAACGGCAATCCGAAGATGGAGATCGTTACGTTGGTAAAGTAATGAGTCAGATGGATTCCGTTCACGAGTCGGTTATGAAATGTGTAACCGTAATTGAACAACTTCAATCTCGTTCTGAAGAAATCGGACAGATTGTTCAGGTTATTACCGATATCTCCGCCCAAACCAATCTGCTCTCATTGAATGCAAGCATTGAAGCTGCTCGTGCAGGAGAGCACGGTCGTGGCTTTGCAGTTGTAGCCAATGAAGTGAAGAAGCTATCGGCGATGTCCAAGACATCTGCTGAACAAATTGCTGAGCTCATTCGCGATATTCAGCAGGAAACAAAGCTTGCAGCAGAGGCGATAAACGTTGGGGAGCAAAATGTAGAGTTGGGTATGGAAGCCGCAAAGGAAACCGGTGAGCTCTTCAAGGGAATTCTGTTCGCAACGGACGCAGTCACTAGCCAGATTCAAGAGGTATCGGCGGCAACCGAGCAGATGGTGGCGGTTACCGAGCAGATCACAGCCTCTTTCAAGGAGCTAGCATCGCTTGCAGAGAAGAATGCGGATGACACAGAAGTGATTAAGAATACGGCTAGGAGTCAACGCGATTCCTTTGAGGGTATTGTTCAATCTGCTGAGCACTTGAACAAAGTATCAGGAAGCTTGGAAGACCTTGTCGAGCACCTAAAAGTTTAATGAAATGATGCTATCCCTCCGGGTCGAATATCCCACAGCTTGCTACGTAGAACAAATTTGATCGGAGAGATACCCCGCAGCTTGCTGCGGGGAGCATTCATTTAGAGAATGTAGAGAGAGAGGGGAGCGGGAATGAAGCCTGTACTGCTTAATGAGAAAAACGTTAAATACTGGGCCGACAAATTACATTCTCCGTTTCCAGAGTTTTCGCTGCTTGCTCATGATCAATTGCCTGCGAGCGAAAGTATGATTGGTAAAGAGTCTTTCACTTTATCAATTGAACCCCAAGCAATGGATGCTTTATCAAAACGATTAAATAAAGAAATCTTCATGCTTAGCGTCTACTGTGTTTTCCTTTACAGGATGACCCATGAGGAGGACATGGTCATCGGAATCTGTAGTCAGGAGGGTGAACTTTTACCATTGCGCATGACCTGTGCAGATAACGATACTTTTGCGCAAGTGTATCAACGGGTTGCGGATCTGCTTGAGCAGGCACAGGCTCACCCACTTGCGTTTGCTGATATCGAACGTCTGATCGAACATTCACTGACTATCCGAATGGTTTATGGTAAAGATCGTATTCATGAAAATACTTGGATAAACTGGGCGGTTGAGGAAAGCCAGGGACAATGGACGGTTGATATCGCTTATTTAAATAATCGTTATGACAAACGGAGTATAGTTGGTTTCTTCAATCGCTTCCAGGGCATTGTAACGGCCTTGGTTAATCGGATAGATGTTGCCATCGGTAGTATCGATATGAGCTGTGAGGAAGACCGAGACCGCTACACTGCTCTTAATGATACAACCATGAAGCTGCCAGATGGGTTAACTCTTGTCGAACGCTTCTCTGCCATTGTTTCTGAATACTCCAACCAGATTGCCTTATCTACAGAAGATAAGAGCTTGAGCTATCAACAGTTAGATGCACTCTCCAACCGTGTGGCCCATCTGCTTCAGGAGAATGGGCTACACAAGGGAGATTTCGTCACTATTTTTATGGAGCGCAGTATCGAGACAGTCATCAGCCTACTTGGTGTGATTAAAGCAGGTGGAGCCTATATTCCGCTAGATCCGGGACATCCAGAGGAGCGAAATGGGTTTATCATTGAGGACTCTGCGACGAGAATTATCCTCACAAAGGCTGAACATTTCAGCAAAGTGACTTCCCTGCTCGGCGATAAATTAACAACAATGCAAATATTTCAGGTCGATCAGCAGCTTACAGCTTATTCGGACAAGCCGTGCTTAAACCTAGCGGAGCCCAACGATACCGCCTACGTGATTTATACATCGGGCTCTACTGGCAAGCCCAAGGGGGCTTTGGTTGCACACAAAGGTGTAGTGAATTTGGCTTTGGCACTCAAGCAGGTATTGAAGCTGACAGATAATGAAATCATCCTTCAGTATTCAACCTTCAGCTTTGATGCATCGGTATGCGACTTGTTCTCCGCTTTACTGAATGGTTCTCGTTTGCATCTGCTCTCTGATGAAGAGCGCTATTCGATTGATTCCTTTACCGATGCGATTGTGGCTACAGGAGCGACGAGGATTTCGATTCTGCCCACCGTATTCTTCAATCGATTGGCGGCTTATCTGACAATGGCAGATGCAGATAAGTTTCAGTCGATTAAAAGTATTGTAGTAGGTGGGGAGGCACTCGCCGGGGAAGCGGTCCGCATGCTACAACGAAAGATCGGCTTGACCACAACGATTGTAAATGCTTATGGACCGACAGAATGCACGGCTGTCGCTACCACCCATACCATTGACTATGCCGTTGCTGACCACGTTTCAGGGATAAGCATTGGTAAGCCACTAAACAACTATGAGTTGTACATTGTTAATAGCTATAATCAGCTTTGCCCTGTGGGTGTGGTCGGAGAGCTTCTGATCAGTTCAATCGGCGTGGGCAAAGGCTATTGGAATCAACCGCAGAAAACAGCGGAGGCCTTTATCAACGATCCGATTGAGCTTGGCTCAGGCAAGTGTTTTTATCGCACGGGGGATATGGTTCGACTATCAGGCGAGGGATTAATTGAATATGTAGGACGTAAAGATTCCCAAGTGAAAATTCGTGGCTATCGAATTGAAATTGGCGAAATCGAAGATAATCTTGCCAAACATTTGTATATAAAGGATGCCGTAGTGATTTCAAGAGCAGACTCCGAGGGAAATGCCATGCTGGTTGCCTTCTACACAACGAAGGATGGGAAGAACTATCCTGAAGCAGGATTGGTGCAATTTCTCGGTAGTAAGCTACCTTCCTACATGATTCCTCAACACTTCTGCTTCCTCGATAACATGCCCGTTACACCAACTGGCAAAATCAATCGCAACGCATTAAAAACTATAGAATTAACCCTCTTTAAGAGCAATACGGAATACACAGCACCGGAGAATGCTTTGCAGCAGGAAATTTTATCAGCCTGGCAGAAAGTACTTGATCGATTAGAGATCGGCATTCATGATGATTTCTTTGCGATTGGAGGACATTCCCTGAAGATCATGGGAATCCTTGTGCAATTGAAGCCTCACCATCCGAAGCTAAAGATCGCAGATTTCTTCTCCTTCCCTACTATCGCCTTGCTAGCGGCAAGAATAGAATCACTCGAAGAGATGGATACCACAATGGAGACCTTGGACATTGGTGAAATGAGGAAGGACCTTTCCGAATTCCCCTTGGTGCTTGGACCGATAAGCGATGAAGAAACAACATGTTTACAGCAACATATTCTGTTAACGGGAGCTACTGGTTATTTGGGCTCGCACCTCTTATGGGAGCTATTGCATAAAACCGAGTCCCGTGTGTATTGCCTTATCCGTCCAACAGGTCAGCTTGATCCGCGTAAACGGCTTGTCAAAACCATGATCGGCTATTTCGGTGCTGAGGCCAATGCCTTAATTTCGGATCGAGTCGTTGTGGTTTCGGGGGATCTGGAGCAAGATGAACTGGGGTTAAATGCGGATGCTCAGGCGTTGCTACTAACCAATATCGATTCGATCATCCACTGTGGTGCAGAAGTTAAACACTTTGGTGACCAAGCCTATTTTACTAAGGTTAACGTTGACAGCACAGCTCGACTGCTTGCTCTGGCGAAACGCAAGAAAGACACTCGCTTCCACTATGTTTCCACTATGGGAATACCGGAAGAATTGGCCTTTGGCGGTGATTGGGAGCAATTTATCCGTACAGAGCCATACGATTATTCCGCAAACCTGGAGAATGTCTACACCAATAGCAAGCTAGAAGCGGAAAAGCTTGTTGTTCGTGCTTGTAGTGAGGGCATGCTTGGGACCATTTATCGAATTGGGAATCTCTCATGCCGTTCAGACAATGGAAGCTTTCAGCAAAATATCGACAACAACGCCTTCTATCGTATGCTCAAAGCGATGATTCTCCTAAAGGCAGCTCCGATTGCTGATTGGCATGTAGACTTTACCCCTATTGATTATGCAGGGAAAAGCATTTCTGAACTTGTAATGAGCAAGAAAACAGTCGGTCAATTATTCCACATCTGCAATCCAGTTCAACTGCCACATGAGCAAATGGTTGGATTCTTTCAGGACTATGGCTATTCCATCGACTGGATGAAGCAGGAAGAATACGAGGCTTGGCTGCTAAATGTAAACCAATCCAAAAACCAAGAAGGTCTGGAAATGGCCATGGCTCAGCTTGAGGGGGATGGGGCCAAAAGCACTCCGTTCCGCTTTGCTTGTCCGCAGACAACCCGGTTGCTTGAGGGAACAGGAGTCGTTTGCCCAAGCCCTGACGCCGTATTTTTCACCCGTATGATCGATTATGCTGTACAGCTTGGATATTTTCCTGAGCCAGACGAATATCGGATTTGAAGGGGACAAGCAAGCCTGTCAGCGGCTTGCCTCTGACCCAACACTTAGCTTTTGCAGCCTATTGGTGAAGGATGATGTTATCCTTTCCCTATGCTGTGAAAGCTCTTTTTGTTCTCTGGATGTACAAGTTATCCAATTGGATGAAATTGCGGCTCGTTATTCCCATATGCTCAGGCACTCGCAACCTTTATGAGCCTTCCGCAGTCTCTTTAAAGAGATCAATTCACAGAACAAATAACCCTGAGAATTGTAGGAGGATATCTGAAATGCTGAATCAGCGAGGCCGGAGACAGCAACGAATCATGATCTGGAGTATAGGAATTTGCTTGGTCTGTGTTGCCGCTTTATGGGCAGCTACTCGGCAGGGCTCACTTTCACTGCGACTAGCCCATACATCTGCACCCTCAGCTAAGGACTTGGTTCGTGCTACAGGAACAATTGCAGGTGGAACGCTAATGCTTCGCCCACTTGCCAAGGAGCAAATCACCCAATTAGGAGCCCCTAGCTGTCTCGGTCAGAGCACAGATTACGCAATGATCGGTGATTATGAGGTGGTGTTCGCTGATGCTGAGGAAAGGCTAGAAGCCATCAGTCGGATTGATCATTTGGAGATTGTAACCCGAGAAATGGATAAACCCTTTACGATGTCGCCCATTCTCTCTAAAGATGATAACAGCCAGTGGTTGCTGCTGTATCCGCGGTATACGGATTGCCACGCAATGGAATTTTATCTGTTTGGCGAAGAATCAGGCCATGTTTCTGCTTATCATTTTCAAATGGAAGAGCTAGAAACCAACCATTTCTATGACAATTCTGCTAGTCCAGATCTCCAACCCCGTTGGGAAAATAGCCAATTTATTGTTTATGGGGGATATGGCGCCGGACAAGATAAAATTAAACGCTATGTTTTTGAGCCATCGCCTGTACCCTCTGCTGACCCACTCAACCAAAAGATTTCGCTGATGAATCTTGTCAGCCAATCCGATGTTTTACCGAATGGTTCGGAGATGATCCCAGAGCTTGTTCCCTTAGCCTATACAGCGCTTATCAATACCCAAACGGTTGAACTCTTAGAATCGGAGGCGATCCATCAGGTGCTGAAGGAAACAAAGGTGCTTGGTGGGACAGCATTTTTCTATGAGAAGCTTGGGGATGAGAACGAGGTATATGCTGGTTTTCGTTCAGGGGGTCAGCAGTGGGGCCTAGGGCCAGCAGCAGGTTGGGTTTATCGGAACCAAGCCGATACGGTCGTGGGAGAGTCCGCGTTGTTTGGTGAACAACTGCTACGTTATGTGGGTGCTTTTGGCTCTGCGTATGTTCAGGAGAATTACTATACGATCCAAGACGGAAAGCCTGTACCTTATCTGCGAGTGGATACAGGCATGTACGGTCTACAGACTGATCTGGATGATGACAATATCCCTGAGCTTGTCAGCTCCCGTTTGACCAATTGTACGATATACAGGTTGCAGGATAACCATTTTCTGATCATGGATGTAAGTGAGGCCTTCGGCGGTATCCCCGTATTGTGGCAGGAGGGTAAGCGGTTTTTAGCCCAACCGATCAATGGTGTTGCTCATGCTTACGAATACACGGCGAAGGGCTTTAAAAGGTTGCCTTAATTGTAGTGGGATTCATACATCCCGCCAGCACTGCGCACTATCCAGCCATTCATAAGAAAAAGCCCGACGGTATCCCGTTGGGCCTTATTTAGGACTAAACTCTAATGTTAATGAAAATCTTACTGCCGCATTTGCACGATTTGATTAATTAAGTCACTCTCAACTTGTGCATTCCATTGTCTTATGTACTTAGGAACTATGAATAGATCAATGATAACCCAGATCGTGAGTGCAAGTGCCGTTATGATAAAGAGGATAATGAATACAATAAACAACGCATTGTTTTCATCCAGTTCAGTAAAGATAAGCGAGGTAATGTAACTACTCATGGCAAGTAAGAAGAGTAGAAGCTGGGTAACCGCTGATTTATAACGCTTCAAGTAGAAGCGGTGGATACCAAGATGTCCACCTAGGAGCATCATATAGCACAGGGCAAGCGACTTCTCCATACTGCGGGCTTCAGAATTCAGGACGAGAAGCTCTTTTAAGGAAAGGTCGTTTTTCGTCGTCATACTAATATTGACCAGGGACAAAATCTCGGTTATTTGTCAGCTGATCTATGATCCTGTTTTCGATTGTGTAATTATGTTCTTTTACCCAGTTGTGCAACTGGAACGCATCGACAATCCACCAGATAAGGGTAACAATCAAGCCAACTACCGTTATGGACAAAATTAATTGGACCACTGCTGAACCGGTTTTCCCCATATAGAACCGATGACCACCAACAACACCTAGAAAATACCACAGTACATAAGCTACCACCATGTTCTTGCCTTGGTTTTTCACTTCAGAATCAAGAAGCATTAATTCTCTTGCATCAAGTTGACTTTTGCGCATAATGTTGTTCAAAGCTCACAGCTCCCCATGCAATATTAGTTTGACCAGCCTAACTATAGCAAAAGCCTGAGTGCAAATCACTATAAATTTCCGATTTTGCCGCATGCAGACTTGCAGCTTGATTTGGATTTAGATATAATAATTGAATATGAAATGCATAGATGGAGAAAAGTAGGCAGTACCTCTCGACAGGGAAGAAACGCCAATGATTGAGAGCGTTTCACGGGAATCAGGCTGTTGAAGTTCACTCCGGAGCAGTCCCTTGAACAGTGACAAGCAGCGGAAGATGCAGAGAATTCGTAAGAATCGGGTTTTACTCGAACTTATGGAGCTTCAAGCAACTTCGTTTTGCTTAATCAGGCTAAATAGAGGGTACCGGTTTCGAGCCGTTATTTCGATAGAGTGAGCGAACAACGGATGACCGGAATCGGGTATACCCCGCTACGGACTGCTGAGATGTGCCAGGTTGTACGCTTGAACAAGGGTGGTACCACGGCGATTTCGTCCCTTAGGGGGATGGAACCGTTTTTTTTGTTTTTGTAAGAAACGTTTTATCTTATGAGGAATAACTCAGACAAAGCCAGTAAAGGAGCTAAACAAGCATGAAAGAGCGTTTAAATGAGCTGAAGCAGATAGCACTTGGTGAACTGGAAGCAGCGATTGGAAGCCAACGGTTGAGTGAGCTTAGAGTCAAGTACTTAGGGAAAAAGGGACCGCTTACGGAAATTCTGCGGGGCATGGGCACGCTTAGCGCGGAAGAACGTCCGCTCATTGGTCAGGTGGCCAATGAAGTCAGGCAAGTCATCGAAGAGGTACTTGACGCTAAGCAAGCGGAGCTGAAACGTGAGGAAACCAATAAACGGCTAGAGAGCGAAACCATCGATGTCACGCTGACAGGTCGTCATGCTTCTATTGGTGCCGTTCACCCACTTACCCAGACCATTCAAGAGATTGAGGATATCTTTGTCGGGATGGGTTATACCGTTGAAGAAGGCCCTGAAGTTGAGCAGGATTACTATAACTTCGAAGCACTCAATCTGCCCAAGGATCATCCAGCCCGTGATATGCAGGATTCGTTCTATGTAACAGAGGAAATGTTACTGCGGACTCATACCTCACCTGTCCAAGTCCGTACCATGGAACGTCGCAAAGGTGAAGTTCCTGTTAAGATTATTTGTCCAGGCAAGGTTTACCGCCGCGATGAAGACGATGCAACCCATTCTCATCAATTTATGCAAGTAGAGGGTCTCGTCATCGATAAGGGAATTCGGATGAGCGATCTTAAGGGAACACTGTTGCAGTTTGCCAGGGAGATGTTTGGTGGAGACGTCAATATCCGGCTGCGCCCCAGCTTCTTTCCTTTCACTGAACCGAGTGCGGAAGTGGATATCTCTTGTATGATGTGTGGTGGTAGTGGTTGCCGGACTTGCAAGGGAAGTGGCTGGATCGAGATTCTTGGGTCAGGAATGGTTCATCCAAACGTGCTGCGAGCAGGGGGCTATGATCCTGAGGTTTATAGTGGATTTGCTTTTGGGATGGGGCCAGAACGAATCGCCATGCTGAAATATGGTGTCGACGATATTCGTCATTTCTATACCAACGATCTGCGGTTCTTGGGTCAGTTCAACCGTATTTAAAAGGACCGTCTGCTAAGTTTGAAAA
>JAIMBU010000500.1 GCA_023511325.1 Gorillibacterium sp. | reverse complement strand
CGCTTGTACAGGCAGAACCCAAGGTCGCCATGCTATCATATTCAACCTATGGGAGCGCAAAAAGCGAGCTGACCGAAAAGGTTGTAAAGGCTACCAAGCTTGCAAAGGAAAAGGCTCCGGACCTTATCCTGGATGGAGAGTTGCAGGCGGACGCAGCACTCGACCCGTCGGTTGGAAAATCAAAGGCACCGGGAAGTCCTGTTGCCGGGGAGGCAAATGTTCTGGTTTTCCCGGATTTAAACTGCGGCAATATTTATATAAACTTATTAGCGGCCCACGAGCAAGGGCTCATTACCGAGGAAACGATTGATCGCTCGGTGATTCGCTTGATGGAAACCAGAATGAAGTTAGGTTTTTTTGATCAACCGGAGCATGTTCCATTTAACGCCATTCCGTATGAGGTCAACGACTGTGACGAGCATAAGGCGTTTGCCATTGAAGTGTCTAAGAAATCAATGGTCGTGTTGAAAAATGCAGGCCATGTGCTTCCACTCGACCGCAAGCAGATCAAGTCGATCGCGGTTATTGGTCCCAATGCGGACAGCCGTGACGCCCTTGTCGGTAATTATTTCGGCACGGCATCTCGCTATACAACAGTGCTAGATGGAATCCGCGAGGCTGTGGACAGCGGAACCAGAGTGTATTATGCGGAAGGCTGCCATTTATACAAGGATAAAGAATCCGGATTGTCTCAGCCGAAAGACCGCTTTGCCGAAGCTATCTCAGCGGCGGAGCAGGCGGATATCATCGTCATGTGCCTAGGGCTTGATGCTAGTATTGAAGGTGAGGAAGGGGACGTCTCCAACGAATACGCCAGTGGAGATAAGAAGCACCTCAATCTACCTGGCCAACAGCAGGAAATGCTGGAGACGATCTATGCGCTCGGCAAGCCAGTTGTTCTCGTGCTTCTCTCGGGTAGTGCGATCGCCTTAACTTGGGCAGATCAACATATCCCAGCGATTGTGAACGCTTGGTATCCTGGAGCGGATGGGGGAAAAGCAGTAGCTGCCCTATTGTTCGGCGACTACAGTCCGTCGGGCCGCCTGCCCGTTACCTTCTACCGTTCAACTGAAGAACTGCCAGCGTTTACGGATTATTCGATGAGTAACCGTACCTATCGCTATATGAAATCCACACCCCTGTATCCCTTTGGTTACGGACTCAGCTATACCCAATTTGCCTATCAGGCAGTAGCGGGTGCTAAAAAGCAAATTGAAACAGGTGATTCCATCGATTTCTCCGTCAAGGTGCGGAATGTGGGGCAACGGGCTTCGGAGGAAACGGTACAACTCTACCTGCAGGATGTCGAAGCCTCGGTTGACGTGCCTGTCTGGCAGTTGAAGGGCTTCAAGAAAATATTCATACCTGCGGGAGAGGAACAGACAGTGACTTTTACAGTGACGGCAAGGGATATGGCGCTTATTGATCTGGCGGGAAATTGCTGTTTGGAGCCCGGTAAATTCGTTGCTTATATCGGGGGTAGCCAGCCTGATGAGCGAAGCTTGGAGCTTACCGGTATACCCGTAATAAGCTACGAGTTTGAGGCTGTTGGTAAGAATATGGAGCTTCCTTACTAACGGGAAGAATTGCCAGTGAGGGAGCTTGTACAAGTGCAAGCTGTCGTCGGCTTCCCAGAATCGTCCATACGTAGAAGAAGATACCGCTAACTGCTTGGATTTCCGAGCGCTTAGCGGTTTTTTTTGTGGAGAAATAATCGCTTGCTTCATATACTTAGGAACAGAGAGTCATTAAATATAACTGGCTGGATGAATGGAAAACGACCTCTCATAGCTTACAGCTTTTTCGAGGATCAGCTGGCATGTAAGGACAAGGCAGGGAATAACCTAGTGTATGACCCGTGGGAAAGCACGAAATAGTCTAGCTACTTTAGAGAGATGAGGTTGATCATGGGGCTTTACCTTTTGTTCGTCATCGGGTGTTTATCCGGTCTTGTCCTATTTCGTAGAAGGTTCATTCCCCGAGGCGGGGAAGCGGATCCGTGCAGCGAGAGGCTATCTGTCATTATACCGGCAAGAAATGAAGAGAAGAATCTGCCCTTTATTCTGGAATCTCTCCTGGCTCAAACCTTTAAGCCCGGTGAGATCATTGTCGTAGATGATTGCTCGGAGGATCGAACCAAGGAAATTGCTGAAAGCTATGGGGTGACGGTGATCGAGAACCCAACGCTTCCCGCGGGTTGGACGGGGAAAACGTGGGCGGTATGGAATGGATTCCAGCATTCCTCCGGAGACACGATCGCTTTCCTGGATGCCGATATTCGGTTATCTCCGCACGCGTTGGAAGCTCTGTTGAAAGCGCGTGCCAAGTCAGGGGGCGTGATTTCCGTCGTCCCGTTTCATCATACGGAGAAATTTTACGAGCGTTTGGCGTTAATCCCCAATATTCTCGGTGTGTTTGCTTTCACCTCACTGTTCGAGCATAAGAACCCGCGAAAGGGACTTTACGGGTCTTGCATCATCACGACCAGAAGCGATTATGAGAAAATTAATGGTCATAGCAGCATACGGGGCGAGCTGCTGGATGACCTGAATTTGGGCGCACGGTATCGGGAGGCCGAAATTGACGTCACCAACTTCATCGGACACGATCTAGTTTCCTTCCGCATGTATCCGCATGGCCTCAAGAGTGAATTGCAGGGCTTTGGCAAGGGTGCTGTACTAAGCACCTCCAGATTAAGCATCTGGACGATCATCCTGATTGCGTTATGGTTTGTAGGACTTATCGTTTCAGCGAGTGCGGTTTTTCTCTGGAACACGTCTTGGGCTTATCCTTTGATCAGCGGATACCTCCTTTATGCCCTTCACATATATTACTTGGTCAGATATGTAGGTCATTTCGGTAAAATCACGCCCCTGCTTCATATCCTCTCTACACTGTTTTTCCTAGTTATTCTGCTCTATTCGGCTTATCAGGTCGTATTTCTGGGGCATGTATTATGGAAAGGAAGGGCAGTTGAGGTAGGGGGCCATAGAGATAAATGATCATTCTTCTGAGCACTGTGGAGTTTTTGTGCGGTTCCTTCATGTTCTCGTATTGGCTGGGCCAAATGGCCCGCAAAGACTTGAGAACAGTAGGGGATGGTAACCCTGGCGCTTTCAACCTGTGGAGTGTGGCTGGGTTTAAATGGGGTATGGCCGGCGTCGTACTCGATTTCATGAAGGGGTATCTTCCCCTTGTCCTGTTCATTGAGTCCGGGATGGTTCAGGGATACGGAATCGTGCTGATTGCAGCGGCCCCGATCGTCGGGCATGCTTTCTCACCGTTTCTGAGGTTCAAGGGTGGAAAAGCGATTGCCGTCACCTTCGGTGTGTGGAGCGCCCTGAGCCGATTTGAGGTGTCCCTCGCTTATGCAATCATCTTGGCCTTGTTGCTTGTGATCTCTATCATAATCAAGAAAGACAAGCATATATCTACGGAAGCTAACGCTTTTCAAACCGTATTCGGCATGCTGCTTGTAGCCGTGTATTTGTATCTAAGGAATTTTTCATCGCCTTTCTTCTGCTTTTGGTTGATAAATTTTCTCGTATTGACCTATACCAATCGAAGTAAGCTTGCGGTTTTTTTG
>JAIMBU010000499.1 GCA_023511325.1 Gorillibacterium sp. | reverse complement strand
ATGATATATACGTCTTACAATCTCTATTATAAATCCGCTTACATCGAAACGTCAGGTTCACATTTCTCCAAAACAGGGATAAAATCATCTACTTTCCTGTATTTATTCCACATTTATCTAATTCATGTCATGAAACCGTCCCTATAACGATATATAGGGCTGTCCAACTAAGGATAAACATAGCAACTTCGAACACCCCTGTTTATAAATCGGGAGCTGCCCCTAATCATTGCTTTCTAATAGAGTAAATGCAGCAAAAAGGTATGTTCCCCTTTATGCTGCATTTAGCGCATAGGCGTATTCATGGTATTCCAACGGAAAGCATATTTCCTTCGATAAGGGAGCTACCAACCGGAGCTTCCGGAAGAATTACTATCTGAAGACCCCGAGCTCGATCCCGAATCCCACGAGGAGCTCCCGGAAGAATTGCCTCCAGAGGAATCATTCCACGAGGAACTCCCGGAGTTCACACTCTCCTGTTTGGCAACCTCTGTCCGATAGTCATGCTCCATGCCGCTGATTAAGCTATTCACTTCATTGGCTTTCTCCATTGCACGTTGGTAATAGCCGGCGGCAATCAGCGCTTGAAAATCATTCATTGTGCCGGAATAACGAGACTTATAGCTATCGGTAAGGAGCATGGACTTGGTGCGTCCATGAACCGAGGTGAATTGGTCATTCATGGCTCTAGCCAGCTCTTCGGCCTGTTTCTTCTTAGCATCGGCTTCTTGAACGACAGTCGCAAAACGTTCCGTTTCTTTACGTTGTTGCTGAATCATCTGTTCAATCACGACAAGTCGGTAGGGAGGAGATGACAATTCGCTCTGTACTTTGCTTTGGAGAGCAATGATGCTTTTGCTATGTTCCTGAATCGAGTACTCCTCATGAAATTTTAAGCTTTCCAGCTCAATCAAACGTACCGCAGTGGCAAACCTATCACGATATTCTTCTGTTTGTCGTTTGAATTCTGCGAGCTTGGTATCCCATTCTTGGATTGAAGCAATAGCCTGCTTGGCGATCGTATCCGCTTCACTCAGTTGGGCAAGGTTCTCATCGAGAATAACCCTAGCTTGATCGAATTCCTGATGTTCCTCGTCTGTAAGCCGCCTTATTTGAGGGAGATTACCCTCGACTACCCGTAACCGTTGGTTCTGCTTTTCATGTGCTGCCATAAGCGGACCCGCATGCTCTTCTGCATAGGTTTTGCGGACACGCTCTAGCTCACGCTTTACATCGGGTTCGTTCTGTTCAAATTCCGTTAGCTTTCCTTCAATCCATCTGATATCCTGTTGATTCTTATCTTTAAGCTGTGCTTGTCGCCGCGTCATCTCGATGGCACTCGCAAGCAAGCTGTCCATTTCACCTGAGATGGTCCTTGCTTGCTCCATCCGTCCAGCTTGCAGTGCTTCAAGCAGCGATGGTGCCTTCCCTTGGGCTTTTTCCAAGCTAGCAAAAGGGTCTGTACGAGGCAATTTAAGGGTATTATCACGGATAATCTGAGCTATCTCCGCCCTACTGCTCCCAGCCCTTTCAGCGAAGGATCGGTGAGCATCTAGATAGCGCGGCAAATCGAGCATATCCTGCTGTCTACTCTCCATGTCTAGAAGAGCTCTATCTGCTACCTTATCTCCTTCTATAGGATCGAATACGGACAGATCAGAAGCCTTCGCCGTCTCCTTTTTAAGACGATCCAATTCCGCGTATAGATACTCAAGAGGAAACGTATGCTGCTGATGCAAATTTTCAATATCGGCCTCTAAGCTTGTTAGCAGTCCGAGCAATTCTTTAACCTCTTGCTTCACTTCTTTGTCCACTTCGACGACCCGTTTAACTTCGTCGCGGCCCTCTTGCAGCGCTGCAGTAAATTGTGAGTATTTAGCCTCTGCTTCCTGAATGGCTTTACGCAGCTTCTCTATCTTCAGAATGAGGATACTCTGTTCTGCTAACTCATGCAGATGAGCACTCAGTTCAACCGTCAGAGAGGAGAGGCGCTCATCTGCCTTTATGACCAATTGCTCTGTACTGCCTTGAACCAAACCGACGAAAGGGCGCAGTTGCTCGGTAGCTCGTGAAATCTCTACCAACAAAAACTGTGTGCGAACCTTCACCTGTTTCAGCTTTCTGTTCAAATAAATTCCGTAGCCGACCCAAGCTATGACCGAGAAGAGGAGGACAATACCAAAAAAAACTAGTACATTATTACCTGCAGTCTTTGCTGGAGCAAGATCGGGAGCAGGAACCGTTACGGGTACAGGTTGGCTGGTCGCTTCTGGCCCTGAATTCACTGCATTTGGCACCGCTGGAGCTGGCTCGATGATCGTTCCGGTACCTGAAGGGATGTTCGTTAGAGCAGGAAGCTGGTAAACCGCTTGCATCAAAGCGATGCTGCCAGCCGCATAGTTCCCTTGTTTGGCGTAATCGTTAAAGTTATCTGTAATGATTTGACTAATCGAAGCATCGCCTAATCCATACTTAGCATCAAGCTTAGCTAGGAGTTCTTGATTCTTGAAGCTTAGCGCCGTCTGACGATCATTCAAGGAGACGAGTAAGAGAATATCCTGTTTCTGCAAATTCCAAGCTTTATATACTTGATCAGCATAGTCGGTTGGCTTCACCCCATCGAGACGATCAATGGTCAGAAGATGAAAGGAGTAATCCTGACCTTCCGTTGCTTGCTCCACAGAGACAATCTGCTCAGCTGTGAACATTCCTGCCGTGTCCATCACCCGTCCCGTTTGTGCCGGGATTGTTGCTGCCAAAGCAGGCTGTACAGCAAGCATCCAGACCAACATCAGGATAAAGACTAATCCTTTTTTCATAGCGAACCTCCTGTTTCTTCTTGTTCAGCTTATTCCCAAGGGTAACTAGTTAGTAGATGCCCGGCGAATTTCTTGCTCTCTTCTCGGCGTTGCCTTCTAAGCAATGCACGTTGTTCTCCAGTTTCGAATAAAACCCGCTCTTCCTCCGTTTCAGGTACAACCTGGGGAACTGCAATAGGTCGACTATTGTCATCCATGGCAACAAAGGTAAGGAACGATGTTGCGGCGATTCTACGTAAACCCGTCCGCAAATCCTCCGTTATGACCTTGACGAATACCTCCATTGAGCTTCGTCCAGTCCTTGTAACGAAAGACTCTAGTGAAACCGAATCCGTCATCCGGATCGGATAGAGAAAATCAATTGAATCGGCTGAAGCCGTAACAGTTGTTGCTCGGCAGAGCTTAGCTGCTGAGATCGAGGCAATATCATCGATATAAGACATTAATTTGCCACCAAACAGCGTATCGTGGTTATTTACATCGAATGGAAACACTCGAGAAATTTTATAACAGCGCGTTTCTTTCACATATTTGAAATCCATCGTATTTTTACCTACTTTCCATATTAAAAAGCAACAATTTTTCTCATTATACCCCAAAGTTCAGGGTGCGTATATTCTCAAGTCGGGCTTGTTCTGTTATAGTAAATATTGACAAATGAAACTTGAAATGGAGGAGTTGTGGTGAAAGATACTGGCATCATCCGCAGCTTGGACAGTCTCGGACGCATTGTTATTCCTACTGAAATCCGCTCGACCCGCAATATCGAAATC
>JAIMBU010000498.1 GCA_023511325.1 Gorillibacterium sp. | reverse complement strand
GAGTGGTCACTCCTTCATTAACTATATATGGAGAGTATAGTTTTAATTTCATGGATAACAACAGAAAAATCTCCTTAATGTAGAGTTATAGACAGGTCGTCTACAGACCTTACAAAAGGAGATCACCTGTGGACAATAGTAATCAATAGTTCTCAAAGAATATGGATGAACTCTAGTGAATTATTAATATTACCAGATTATACTATATGTAGATAATAATCGGAAGAGAAAGATTTAACGCTGTAGGGCAACTGTATAAAATAATGATGTACAACAAAAAATTGCCAATCAAAAGAAATCTGCGTCTCGAAAAGGAGTGGTGCAGTTTACCAAGCTTTAGCGAGGCAGATATACTTAAGCTGCACGGCATGGGGCCTAACGCGCTTGAACAGATCCGTCGTGCCCTTGATGCCAGAGGGCACACGTTCCAGCTACCAGATGGTCACCACCTAACTAGGTCAATCCGTATAGAAATGCACTGACCCTATAATGGGCCAGTGCAATTGGGCTTCTATGAGTCGGAAGAGATCAAATCCTATGCTCGAAAACAAGACTCCATTTACGCAAATTTTATCCGATAAAACGAAGATCGCGCTGTAATATAAAGATATTCCTGACTCTCACCTGCGAAAATCAATCCTGCTGGACGCTCGGGCATGACGATCTCCTCCACTAACACGCCATTCGGGCGGTACCCGTAAATATCTCCGTCAGCGATATAGACCTCGCCATTGCGGTTGAACGCGATCCCATGCTCACCCTTCTCCGCGAAGATTTGCGGCTCCGATAAATAGCCCTCAGGACTGACTTGATAGGTTACGGTTCGTTTAAAATACTCATCTAAGCCATAGAATAGTTGACCTGGATAGGCTTCCTGTAATGAGTTGGCTCGCATCAGATCATAGGTCACCGGAATAATGGTTACACCATCGGGGGCTACATAACATTCCTGAGGTCTACGTACTGTCGTGGCCAGAAAATCATTACTGTCTCTCCAACGGTTACCAGGATACAAGGCTTTATAGATCGGACCAATGGTGTCCATGGGGATAACTGGTAAGGGTTGTAGGCTTTCATCTGGCTGGTCTGGATCGATTGCGTATACCCTCGCAGTTGAGCCTACGTTATACCAGTAACCGTAAGAAGTCCCGCCTGCATCATCCGGTTTTGCGTAGACCTCTGGTTGCCCGCCTACGGTTGCGTCTTTGGGAGGAAAATATTCCACGACAACTAATAAACGGTCATCCCGATCACAGGCGAGAGACAAAGGTCGATAATGAAGATCTGTTACCACACGTAGCACCTGATCCTGTTCAGACCAGCAGTAGATTTGCTTCCGCCGGGAATCGGCGAAGTAGACATTGCCTTTGCTATCTTTACAGAGAGTATCAGCAAATTCAAAGCCACCAGCAAGCTTTTCTACTTTCGAAGGGGCGGATTGGAGAGCGCGGCGCTGTACAGCATTCCCACTGATCAGTAGCCTAGCCAATTCCCAAGGCCGTACCTCCGTATCTGTGGTGACATCATAAAGCATATTGTCCATGGTGTATTTAATCTGCGTGAAATTGTGCATATTCAGGAACTCGGTATCCTGACATTCCCAAGTGCGAATCGCATAGGGATAGGGCGTGTCCAACCAAATGGTTCGGAAGAAATACGTATTAGCGAACAGCATGCTGCTGCAACGATCCAGCTCAAGCGGGAGACAGAGCGTGCTTTCCGCTACCTCTTCCTCCAGTTGCAGGGCGTAAACCTTCCAATTGGATACTTTCCTAAACTTCACCTCGTGGCGAACATGGTGCTCTACGGACATGGCATAAATCCGGCCCTCTGTGGATGTATCCGAGACGTAGACTCCAGCCGCGGCATAAGGGCTGGCTGTCCAAATATCCTTGAAGATTCCTCCGCCCCCAGCTGTGATCCAAAGGCTCCAATATTGGGAATCCCAGCGAAGCTCTGGCTGAATATCCGCCGTACGGTTGGTGTTGTATACGGGCTTGAAGCTCCCCGTCAGAGTCATCCCGCCGTGGCCACCCATGAACTTGATATCGTTCATATAAGAATGGGCTCCGGCCATCCACTTACAACCTACAGCCCGGGGATTTCGGCCGCCCGTGTCTAAACCAATCCCGAAGAGAATGTTCTTTCCGCCACTTGGCGCCTCGATCAGCGCTTTGGGTCCACCTAACCCTCCGAAGGCTTCTGTATTGTCCAGCAGGACAATTTGCGTTGTGATCGGATTTAACCCAATCAGCACCGTATCTGGTTTTAAGCTTAATGTTTCCGTTATTCGATATATGCCTTGGGGCAGGTAGAGGACAGGGTAACGTTCAATTGCAGCCTGCAGGATGTGCGTATCATCGGCTATCCCATCTCCAACCGCGCCTATATTCCTCACATTCAACCAAGCTTCCACCTCAGGAAGTGCAGGAATATCCGTTGGGACCGATTCGGCTAAAGCAGCTTCTGCTTCCAGCTTCAGCGTCGTGCGAATGGCCGGACGTGCGTTAACCTCATCCATTTGATTGCCGTGGGTAAAGGTGGCTACTCGGTAGCTTTCACCAGCGCCCGCTATTTGTTTGCCACTTTGGCGGAAGGCGGCAAGAATAGGTACCTGCGAACAATGGACATTGCGCAGATTGATCTGATTATGGGCGTTGTTCTCAAGGCTGATTAGGATCGCCGGACCAGCGATCTGATCGAAACGACAGTCCTCCATATACAGCTTCTCGATGTAATCGGGATCGGTATCGATGACGGTAGGTACATTCCGCACATCCATCCGAATGATGGTGAGACCTCCCTCTCGGGTTTGAATCGCAGCCTTCCGTTGCCCTTCGAAGAAGGTATCCACCATCAGAAAGGGCCATCCGGGAGACGGCTTCGTCGTATAGATCCCGTATTCTCCTCCGAAGAACCGTACATTCTCGATTTCGTTACCGGCATCAAAAATTCCGGCTTTTCCATTTCCAATATGAATATCCGCATGGGAGATAAATCCGTGTTGAGCAAAATGAGTGCGCAGGGCTACTGCCGCTGGATTTCCATCCTTAATGACCAGATCAATATTGGATAGAGCGCTATAGAAGGTTCCGGGGTTGGCATCCTGAATCGGTTCGCCGGGCTCGGATCGTTTACCGATGAACCAGATCATATAACAAGCGTTGCCCTTGTCACCCTGCTCAGCAATTTGAAAGCCGGGCGTGTTCTCCCCAAGGACGATGACAGGACGGTTTTTACCGTATCCGATCAGCCGCACAGCTTTAGGCACATAGATTGTTTGGCTGATGCGATAATGACCCTCCGGAATGAACACGATGCCAAAAGGGATCGAGTAGATCGCTTGTTGCAGGGCATCAGAGTCATCCCCTATCCCATCAGCAGCAACGGAGAAGTTGTTGGGAGTAAAGTAGACAGCCTGTTCATCCGTCGGACATGCGGTGTAGAAGGAGCTTCCTTGCGAAATCGTTTTCAAAACCATACATTCGCCTCCTGGCCATAACGGCCAATATCATATCTAGGAATAAATGCCTTCAGCTTTAGTATAATTACCGAAACCGGTTTCGTAAAGAAAAGAGTAGATGAAAAAAACGAGGTTCATATAATG
>JAIMBU010000497.1 GCA_023511325.1 Gorillibacterium sp. | reverse complement strand
ACATCATCTTGCTTTTTCAACTTAGCATCCTCTACTTCTCGGACCTCTACCTTTCTCATTCCCTGATAAGTTACAGCCTTCAGCTTAAACCAACTCCCTTCGCTGGTTAGCTTTTGTTAAGATATGAGAAATTATGAGCTTTAAAATTCTGATATTACTTTGGACAAGAGCTGAATATTCCGGCAAAATAAAGAAAAGAGCGAAGGGGTGCAAGATGAGTATAAAAAAAGCCGTAATCCTTGCTGCTGGGCGTGGCACACGAATGTACCCACTGACGCGTGCAGTCCCCAAAGGATTGCTTCCTGTTTATGACCAGACGGTGCTAGACCATATCGTGCAAGAAGCCTTAGCGGCGGGTATTGAACAGATGATTGTTGTTATCGGTACGAATGGCGATATGATTCGGCGGCACTTTCAAGGAAATAACCATTTGACCTTTGTAGAACAAGGAACGCCTGGCGGTACCGCCCATGCGCTTGCCTGTGCCCGTAAGCAGGTTGGAGATGATCCATTTGCCTTGATGTTTGGGGATGAGGTTGTTTGGAGTGAAGAGCCTTGCATTGGGCAACTTGCTAGCTGCTACGCGTCGCAAGCCCAAGGGGCGATTACAGCCATAGAACAGACGGATGCGACTTCGATCAAGCTCTATAACTCACTCGCCTTAGAGGCAACGGAGCGGGCAGAGCTGTTCCGTATTCGCAGCTTTGTAGAGAAGCCAATGGGTATACCACCTTCCCTTTACACGTCCATTGGTCGTCATATCCTAGAACCGGATATTTTTGCCTGGATTGAACAATCGCTTCCGCTGGAAGGCGAGCATATATTGGCTGATGTTTTTGCCCGTTATCTGATGGCGAAGCCGTTCTACGGTTTGGTCTACTCGGGACGACGCTTTGACTTAGGAAATAAGAAATTATGGCTTGAAGCGAATATCGAATTTGCAGCTCATGACCCCGAAATGAAGGAATGGATGCGAATGTATTTGAAGTCATTGTGATGAGCGGAAAGACAGTCGTGTTCATACAGTAAAGTAGAAGATTGAGATCGTCATTGAATCTTTTTTACAGTATAATAAAATCAGATTTATCAAGTAGATTTTGGATGAGATAGAAGGGATGAGCCGTCAGATGCGTAGAGGATTGAAGACGATCGGCAGTTGGGGACTATCTCTACTCATTGCTTTTCTGCTCAGCTTTGTAATCAGTACTTTTGTCATTCAACCAACCAAGGTTATGGGTTATTCCATGGAGCCAACTCTTCAGGATCACAGTCGCATCTATGTTGCGAAGTGGGCCCATGCTCTTGGAGAAATTCCTGATTATGGCGATATTGTTATCATTGATAGCCGTATTGACCGCAATCGTACGCTGAAGGATGCACTACTCGAATATCCGCTTTATCGTTTGGTCACGGGTAAGAATCAAGAGAATGTTTATTGGGTGAAACGGGTAATTGGTAAGAGTGGTGATGTCATCACAATCGTGAACAATCATGTTTATCGTAATAGTGTGCTCATTGACGAACCTTACTTGAAGGAGGAGATGACTACGCTTAAAGGACGGAAGATAACAGTGCCCTCTGGTTATGTTTTTGTGATGGGAGATAATCGCAATAATAGCAAGGATAGTCGTTCCATCGGACCTGTTCCCCTTGGCCATGTTTTGGGTAAAAAGCTTTAATAGTGTTTTTTCTGGGTAAGTATATAGTGTTAGCGCTTGGATTAGTTCTTTCCACGTATTACTAGCACATTAATAGTGGGTTGAAGTTTATTTGGCAACGCTTACAATTAAGGCAAGTAATACGATGACCAATGCGTTCATAAAATATAATGTCACTCTAATCCGGAAAGGGCGGATGACAATGGAACAGCTACACTCAATTCAAGCGAACATGGAACTGACAATCTCCATGCTTGTGGACACCCCGCGTAAGCTTCAAGCGAAGAAGGAAGCAGAGCGGTTATTAAACGAAGACATCATCAGGCTTTCCCAGATCGAGCTTTATGGGCAGAATGGAGAAAAGTACAAACTTTTTGTCAAGAATATTCTTCATATGAACTGGTTTCATGTTAAGCCTCAAGAGTATAGCCAGGTATTTCGGGTATATGGAAGAATGGAGCTGCAATTATCTGCTTTTGAGGGTGAATGTGGAGTAGACGGACTACCTATCTATCAGGAACTATCTTTTCCGGAATCAAGGATTGACTCGAAATCGGTTTTGTCCATTCCGACTTTAAAGGGACGAATCAGCGTTCGTATTGATGGTCACTTGATCAACTGGATAGTAGATGAGAATGCGAATAATTTATCTGTTCCTGCTGAAGGTTAGTTTTTCATAATGAGATCTACACGAACTGTACAGAATGATTAAGACCGAGGCCTGTCGCTTCGGTCTTTTAATTTTCTCGCACGAGAGTGGAAAAGTCTGTTTCATCCAAGTAAAATAAGAAACGAATCGAATATGATACGATGCCGCCTTTTGGGTATCGACTAAAGGGGAGCGAAAATCATGCTGAAGATCGGATCGCATGTATCCTGTGCAGATAAAGGACTTCTAAATGCAGCAGAGGAAGCGGTGAGCTACGGATCGAGCACCTTCATGCTCTATACCGGTGCACCGCAGAACACCAAACGTAAATCCATCGAGGAGTTTTATGTGCCAGAGGGAAAACAGGTTATGGAACAGAATGGACTATCCGATGTTGTTGTTCATGCCCCGTACATTATAAACTTAGGCTCGTTCAAGAGTTGGACCTATGAATTGGCTGTCGACTTTCTTCAAGCTGAGATTCGTCGTACACATGATTTAGGGGTGCGAAATATTGTCCTTCATCCAGGTGCCTACACAGAGAAGGACCCTGAATATGGTATCAAGAAGATTGCTGAGGGGCTAAACCAGGTTCTAGCTGGAGTCAAAGAAATAGATGTGAGCATTGCGCTGGAGACGATGGCTGGTAAAGGCTCTGAGCTTGGCCGAACCTTCGAGGAATTATCAGCAATTATTGATAATGTCGATCAAAATGATCGTCTGTCCGTATGCTTGGATACGTGTCATGTTCATGACTCTGGGTACGATATCATCAATGATTTAGATGGAGTACTCGAGCAATTCGACCGTGCGGTTGGGCTGAACCGATTGTCTGTGATTCACTTGAATGATAGTAAAAATCCTGTTGGCGCCTCAAAGGATCGACATGCTCCTATTGGCGCAGGATACTTAGGCTTTAAGACGATCCAGAACGTCGTTACTCACGATTCACTGAAGCATCTACCGTTCATCCTGGAGACTCCTTGGATCGGCAAGAACGACAAGACATCTAGCCCTATGTATGAAGTAGAGATCGCTTTGCTGCGTGGAAATGCAGACAAGCGGTTTGGACAGAATTTTGTTACCGATGTGGCGCGACTCGAACGTTATTTTGCTAAACACGAGATCGATAACCGCAACTTTATCTTGAATACCTGGGAGCTGCTAAGAACGGATCCGAAGGCCAAGAAAGCGGACAAGCGGGAGCCCATGGAGCGTTTGTTTGACATGATTATTGAAGACAAGCTGTTTCCAGAGCTTGAGGAGAAGGAAATAAACCAGCGATTGATTGGTTTTTTCTC
>JAIMBU010000496.1 GCA_023511325.1 Gorillibacterium sp. | reverse complement strand
CAATAAGACAGTTATTTATAATGGAGTTGATCCAGAGCTTGCCTTGACGATGAAAAGTCGGGGCCTGATGGAGGATGATACGCTGGTGATTGGAACCTTTGGACGGATCGTGGAGTGGAAGAGGTATCATCTTGTGATCGAGGCGGTCAAGAAATTGGCTGACAACAAGCATTATAACTGGAAGCTTCTGATTGTCGGCGATACATCAGTCGATGGCTCGGATGATTATTTTAACCAAATGGTCCAGAAGGTCATCCAATATGGCTTGGAGCAAAACGTTATTTTTTATGGCTACAGCAAAAAGCCGCTCGATCTGATGAAGGAATGCGATCTAACGGTAAATTTTTCGTTAAATGAGCCGTTTGGAAGAGTAATTATCGAATCCTTGTTAATGCAAACACCTGTTATTGTCTCAGACTCTGGCGGAGCCCCCGAAATCATTCACCAGACTAAGGGCGGCTTTATCGTCAAGGATGGCGATGTAGAAGAACTCTATCAGACGATTCAGCGCGTTTATGACAAGACTGTAGATTATCAGGAGCTTTCAAAGCAAGGTTATAGGAGTGTAATGAAGGACTTTAATATGAGTACGATCGCCCGAGAGGTGGAGAACACCTACCGATTGTTATTGGCCAGGGCCATGAATTCGGAAAGGGCGAGTTGAAACCTATGAGCATTTCATCCAATCCACGGAGTTTTGTTAAGTTGCTGGCTGTTCTGAAGGGAGCGATCGTTCTACCATTGAAAGCTAATTCTGTTGGGCAGTTAAGCCGGATAGCTGGAAAACTGACCATTAAGAATAAGGGAGAATTCCTCATTGGACGCAATGTATCCTTCCATGCCAAGCCCTTTCCGTCATCAATATCTGTAGCGAAGCAGGCAAAGCTATGGGTGGGGGACCATGTATTCTTTAACTATGGACTGGATATTGGTTGTACAAAATCGATATTGATCGGTAGTTATACGATTATCGGCCCGATGGTTAACATCATGGATAGCAACTTTCACCCGGTAGATGCGGATGACCATTCACCGAGAAAGGGCATTATCATCTCAGATAATGTCTGGATTGGGCGAGGGGTACTTATCTTGCCAGGCGTAACGATCGGACTCAATTCCGTTATCGCTGCTGGCAGTGTCGTCACGCGAGACATTCCACCGAATGTACTGGCTGGGGGAACACCGGCTAAGGTGATTCGTGAAATTAATATTCCTCAGGATTGGGTACGGAGATACAACTGAAGGCTCTGAGGAGGTAGCGAGGTGAGTAATGCCGGAGAGGGGAGTTCGCTTGAGCCAGATCAAATACGTCATAAAAAAGGCTAACCGTGTAATCAGAGGTTTCTTATTTGCCCAAAGATTAACCCAAAGCGGTTCGATGCTTCAAGTATCCGGCTCGCATATTATTTCCAAATGCAAGAATACGAAGTTAATCGTTGGTCATCGAGTGATGCTCTATGACCAAGTTAATTTTTACCTAGACGCTCCTGGAGCGGAAATTGTCATTGGTGACCATTCGTACATCAACCGGCGGACGGAGATTATCGCTAAGACTTCGGTTCGGATTGGCTCCGGCTGTGCGATATCGTGGGACGTTGTCATTACGGATACGGATTATCATCAGATTGTCGGGACAGAATCGACAAAGCCAATCGTCATTGGTGATGAGGTATGGATTGGCTGCAAATCGATCATTTTGAAGGGCGTAACCATAGGTACTGGAGCCGTTGTAGCCGCTGGTTCCGTCGTAACAAGGGATGTCGAGCCCTATACGCTTGTAGCAGGGACACCGGCCAAGGTGATCAAAAGGGATATCCGGTGGAATTGATTCTAGTAAGTTTAGGGAGCGAAAATACGATGAAAGTATGGATGTGGCCGAGATCGAGCGAGTTGAACTTCTACAATGACTTATTAACAAATTCGCTATGTGGTGCTGGCTTGGACATTATGGATTTGAAGCATGGAAAGCTGATGCTACAGGTCGGTCAAGTGAAACCGGGTGACATCGTCCACATTCATTGGATGCATCATGCCTACCAGAATCGGAATCCGCTGTTGTTTATCGTGAAATCCTTCATTTTTACACTGACAATGCTTTATCTGAAGCTACGGAAGGTACAACTGATCTGGACGATTCATAACCTGTACCCCCATAATGCTCAGCACCAAAGGATGGAGCACGTGATGCGAACACTGATTTGCCGTTTCTGCAGCAAGCTGATCGTAGCCTCTGATTCTATTAAGCGCAAAGTAATGATCGAATTTAACGTTCCAGACAGTAAGCTGTTCGTGGTGAAGCATGGTCATTACGTGGGCGTCTACAAACCCAAGGGTATCGACTTCAGACGAATATACAACATTAGCGAGGACGCCGATGTCTATTTATTTCTCGGGGCGATCAAGTCGTATAAGGGGGTTGAAGATTTAATCGAAGCCTTTAATGCCGTGAAAACCAAGCAATCCTACCTGATCGTTGCTGGCAAAGCGGATCAAGAGATGCAGTCGTATCTGAAAGACGTCAAGGATATCGAGAATATCATTCTGGAGCTGCGCTTTATTCCCAATGAAGAGGTTGCTGATCTGATCAGCGCCGTGGATGTCATGGTGATGCCTTACAAGGAGATCACGACGTCAGGAACCGCCATATTGGGTCTGTCGTTCAAGACGTTGATCATCATGCCAAACAATGACTTCATTGATGAATATTTCAGAGAAAACATGGTGGTTCGCTACGATCCAACCGATGATAATGGACTAAATAAAGCGCTGAAAGCGGCTCTCCATTTGAAAAAGGAAAAGAAGTCACCGCAATATGAAGAGGTATTAAAGGAATTGGAATGGAGCACCATCGCACAAAAGGTCAAAAACGTTTATCAAGGGTGGGGATGAACGATGAAGGTAAAAGTAACCGTAGCGATCTGCACCCATAACCGAGCCAAGGATTTAGGGGAGGCGATTGAGAGTGTCTTGATTCAAGGCTTCGCTAAAGAAGAAATTGAGATTGTCGTTATCGATAATCTATCTACGGATAATACGGCTGAGGTCGTCAACAACTTACGGCTACATCACGGTTCCAGGTTGCGGTATCTCTTCGAAACCAAGCTTGGCTTATCGGTTGCTCGTAACCGAGCCATTCGGCAGGCAGAGGGCGACTATATCCTTTTCCTCGATGATGATGCACTTGCTTCGCGTGACTGGGTACAGCATATCGTCGATGTGTTTGAAAACGATCCAGCGATCGGCTGTGTCGGAGGGAGAATTGATCCGATTTGGGAAACCAAGGAGCCTGAATGGATACCTGCGGAGTATCGCTCGGTTTTCACGATTCTCGATTATTCCAATGAAGTGAGGGAAATGCCATCTCCCGCGATTCCCTATGGGGCAAATGTGGCCTTTAGGGCAAGCGTCTTCCAGCACATGGAGCCCTTTCGCGAGGACTTGGGTCGGGTCGGGACAAACCTCTTGTCGAGCGAGGAAAGCGAACTGATTGCGCGACTACGTGAAACCTATAAGGTCTACTATACGCCGTTAGCTTCGGTCCAGCATAAAATTGCCAAGGAACGAACGACGAAGAAATGGTTCTTGCGGCGAATTTTCTGGCAGGGTGTAATC
>JAIMBU010000495.1 GCA_023511325.1 Gorillibacterium sp. | reverse complement strand
GGAATATCCTCTGTGATGATCAAAGCCTTATCGCTATGTAAGTCAAGCACCCGCCAAGTATAACCGCCGAAGGATAAGGCTGAGCCGATTTGAACCGTTGCTTCCATTTATACCTTCTCCTTGATCGGGAACAGTAAATCAAGCTGTAAATCCTCCATCTTGCTGCCTTTTTGGACAAAAGGATAAAATTTCAACGTTTCTTCAAAGCCTTGCCCGGCAAGCGTTTCCAGCGAGGTCCAACGCGAGGAATTCCAGTCGTTCTCATATTTGTCGCTAGCGTTCACCCATTTTCTTAACAAACGCCAGTCCTCGAAGTCCCACGACCTGAGCACATGGGCGGCATATACCCCGCCGTCAAAGGTCCGTTTGACCAATGGTGCAGGTACCTCCATGTCGGCGGGAATAGATACCCACGACTCATAGATATGCGAAGGTTCGCCGAGTACCACCGCCTCCTTCGAGCAGTCAAAGCCAAAACTCCGGGCGTCCGGTTTGATTTTCAACAACCCGCTATCATTGACAAATTTCGATATCATGTCGCCCGCTTTCCCTTCGCAGCCATCTCCCGAAACGTAAGCCGCAGCCACTGTCATTGGCGGCAAATAAACAATCCGCACATCTCTCCTTTCGAGAATAAGGATACAGGTTGACGCGACGTCAAAGTCAAGGGAGGAAACCATGATTAAGCTTGTTTAAAAAGTAAGGACGGTCGGCAATGGGTATGGTTTCTCCGCTCATACCCATCACCTCCTTTCCTCCTTTTTGAACATCCTCTAATATAAATTTCCAACGCTTACACATCATCAAACACTAACCAACACCAGCCCCACCTTATCGTTATGCTTATACGATTAGCCTGTTCTTTTTGTGGTAGCGATCACAACGGTTCCAATGGCAACCAGACAATCGCAGCATTTGCGGCAAGGGTTCCCGCCCAAGTCACCGTCATGGTGCCAAAGAGGGGGGATGCTGCATTGAACAGGGTGTGGAAAAATACGCACATAAACACCCGCCCTTTTCCCGATATTCTGTAGATCGCCCCGTTGAAAAAGCGAAACGCGAAGAGTTGAACGGTAAACATCCAAAGGTTAATCAGTCCTTCCCCGTGATTCGTCCCCGGAATGAAGAAGAGCGGGATATGCCACAAAGCCCAAATGAATCCAGCGGCAAGAGAAGATAGAACATAGCCGTATTTTTTGTCGAGCCCAGGTTGCAATATGTACATCCAGCCCGCTTCCTCCAAGCCGCCGATAATAAGATTACCCGGCAGGGCAAGGAAGAGACTAAAAAAGGGAAGCGCCAATTCCGTGTGGCCTGTAACGGCAAGATGAATCAAAAAATACAGGGCAAGCCCTGCAATAACGAACAGATAGAGAGCGATGTTATTCTTGATGTAAAAAACCGTTTTCAACCATTCCTTAAGATCGGCTATTTTATGATTTCTCTTCAGAACGATATAACAAGCAATAGGGGGAGACAAAATATAGAGGGCAAAAGGAACATTCATCGCAAATTGTGGCATCGTGTGAACCCAATTATGAACCGTATAGCCGAACGGCCCAAGCGCAATCAAAGTCCCTAACACCAGATAGGCTATGCCAAATGTCAACATCGTAAATTGGACTATGATTTTTTTGTCTGTCACGATTTCTCACCTCAGGTTTTGAAGTATTTCTGCGGAATACGGACAAGCCATTGCTTTCCTTATAGAGAAGACACCTCTTCAGTGCGGTAGTGGTAGCTCGACACTCTCACTTTACCAGATGAAGAGGTGTTTTTCTGTTGTTGTCAACTTCTGTATCCCATCCCGCTTAAAACCAAGCTGCTTTCGAGATTAACCCAACTTTCGTAGACTGAAAACGGAAGGTAGACCCAGTGCCGGAGTTAACATAAAACCTACGTTATCACCAAGCAATTACTTCTTCCATATAACTCGCTAATGAGCTCATATTCTTTTCCTGAATCCATCCCGCAACTTTAATAAGATTGATGGGCTTTAAATAAATCCTGGCTTTTAGCCCACCGCTTAATGGATTATGTACCTGTATGTGCTGAGGTTCGGACAGATCATGAAGTACAGGATACAGTATCGTAGCCGAGTTCCCTACTCCACTCAACGCATACATTGCTAATTGATAGAGCATATCCCGCGGCAAGCTTTTATCCCAAAGGTCGCGATATTTGGCATCCAGCAATTGCTGCGGTTGTCCTTTTTTCAATATGGCAAAATCCGGGCGAGGAGTTGGCGATTGTCTTCTTTGAGGATTATGGGCGGAGTCATATGCAAACAAATGGTTAAGTCGGTATTGGTCCACCTCCTTATATTTCTGAGACAAGGTTTTCAAGAGCTTGGACACCAGTGTTTCAAAAAAACGATTCATATCAAAAAAATGCCCAGGTAAGGACACTTTTCCTGTTCCCGACTCCAATTGTACAGATTGGAGTTTCATTGAAAAAGAAGAAAAACATCCTTGAATCCTCCATTAATCACATATATAGCTCCCCGTTAAACAGCCTTTATCCTACTCACTACATGGTCTACATCTTTCTCAGAACAGTAATGATAGCCATCGATTTCATCTTTGCACTTCCTTAATACTGTCCGGCTCCCGATAGCTAGGGAATTAGTCAAATTCCTTTTCGCATCTGCATCTACCAGTAGAACCCTCTCGCCCTCCTTAACCAAGCCAACTCTCAAACTCACTGCTGTTGTTGTCTTGCCAACGTCGCCCTTTTGATTAACAAAGGTAATTATTACCTTAGTCATTTCCTCCCTTCAACGCAAAAAAGCCCTAGGCTGAAAGCTGACGTCGGTACTCTGCTGGCGTCAGCTTGTTTAGTTTTCTTTGCCCGTTCTTCGTTGTAAAAAAGAATATATTCTTCAAATCTTCTTTGTGACTCGTCAAAATTTCGGATATCATAGGGTAATGCCCTTCCGTTTTGATATCCGAGAAGAAGCTTCGATAGAGGCATTGTCATAACAATTCCCCCTTCGAGGCATGCTGATTTGGACGCCAACTTGTTGCATCATGTCGATAAAGGAAAGGTACACCCAGGCGTCTAGGACACGATACTGAGTCACATCGGTCACCCATTCGTGATTTGGTCTACCTGAAATTACAAATTATCATTAAAGCATTGGCTATGTTTTGGATAACGGTATACTTTTCAAGCCAATCTTATTTTAACTAAGGGTTATAATAAAACGGAGGTGATACTATGGCTGATATACTGATTGCTGATGATGATGCTCAGATTACAACACTGCTTGAAGACAGCTTATTAGAAGAAGGGTTTACTGTGGTTGTCGTTCATGACGGCGAGGCGGCGCTGGACACATTAAGCAAAAATCCTTTTAAGCTTATTTTACTTGATATCATGATGCCGGGCATAGATGGGTTAGAAGTTTGCCGTAAAATCCGGGATAAAACGTCCTGCCCCATTATTTTCGTTACCGCAAAAAGCCGGACGCTTGATACGGTCATTGGCTTGGAATTGGGCGGCGACGACTACATTACAAAACCGTTTATCGTAGAAGAACTCGTGGCGAAGGTCAAGGCGCATATCCGCCGCGACAGACGGAACGCGGAGACGGACTCCTCTGGGCAAGAGC
>JAIMBU010000494.1 GCA_023511325.1 Gorillibacterium sp. | reverse complement strand
GGATACTTACTTCTGCCCTGAGTCTTTTTGGAAGGAATTCGTTCGATCTCTACTTGGTTTCTTAGATCCGCAAGCATCCTATCGTAAGCCTCTTGTGGCAGAACCTGACGAAACTTACTCATTTTTTCTCGAAAGGCCACTTCTTCTTTCAGACATTGGCGGAATTTCTCGTCGTGGAGAATAAGCTCAAACACAGTGGGCTTAAGCTCTGCTTTCAGCTCCCCATGAAGGTAGAGAAAAGCCAGTTCCTGTTTACAGCTATACTCCATTTCAATCAACCTCCTTCATCCATTCCTTCAGCTTCGCTTTAGCGGTAAAAGCCCGACTTTTGACAGTGCCTTCTGGGATCCTTAGGAACTCTGAGGTCTCACGGATGGTTAGCCCCTCTACGTATAGTGAGTAGAGGACGCTTCGGGAGGCATCATCCAGTTGATCCAGTAAAGCCTTCAGCAGAAGGGTGGTGGTAAAATCCTGATGATCAGGATTGATCAGCTCGGGTGTAAGTGAGAGTTGGGTAACGTTTGTCTGCCGCAAGCGATCCACCATTCTCCGATGCGCGATCGTGAGCAGCCAAGCTTTTGGTGAGTCTGGCGTCCGATTTAACGATAGCTCCCGGTAGGCAGATAGGAAGGTGTCCTGGAAAACATCTTCAACCAGATGAACATCTCGGAGCTTAAACCGCAGGAATGAATATACCGTGTCCGCATAATCCTGATAAAGCTCTTCGAACGTCATCCTAAGCCACCCTTTCATAATATTAGTCGTAAAGGAAAGGGGAAAAGTTCAGCAGTTAACAAAATTATAAAAAAAGAGCAAGCCTACCAATCGGTGGGCTTGCTCTTTCCTTGTTACTCGTTAATTATCCGGACTGTTTGCGAAGGTGCGGATTCACCATTGATATTAACGGCGGTAATGTAGAAGTTTCCTTTATCATTATTGGTCATGAAAGTAAACTCCGTCGACATCGTGTCTGATACAAATTCGTAGGGACCCTCAGGGGAGTTTGCATAATAAAGATTATAGGAGGTTACCTGATCTCCTTCAGCATTTGCAGCCCATGTAAGTTGGACTCCGACGCTCTTTTTCTTTGCATCTAAACCGACAGGAGCAGCGGGTAGAGCAGTGGTGGTTTCACCAGGAAGGGGAGATCCGGGTGTTTGCCCCTCTTGGTCTGATCCGTCCGGAGTTGGCAAGATGTCACCAGGGTCAGGCGTAATGCCCCCGCCAGGCAAGCTCATGCCACCAGGCAGTGCGATAAGACTTGGAGTAGATTCGCGACCCGCTACATCTACGGCAGTGATGTAATAGGCAGCTAGGCTTCCAGGTGCGGGGAGCTTGAATGTTGTGGGTGCACCGGTGAGCACAACATTACCAGTGACAAGCTGATAGGTGACAAAGTCACTGGCGCTGTAAATCCGATAGCCAACAACATCGGGACTTAGGCTCGCTTTAAAGGCGAGAGCACCAGCGGTACCATTGCCTGTGAGAATGAGATTCGTCGGTGGTGTTGGGTCATTTCCATCGTCTGTACGCGGATCTATTTCCTGTGGCGCATCTTTATCGGCGTCAATGGGAATATAACGATCCAGAGATTTACGCTGATCAGCAGGCAACTTCAGCATCAGTTCACCAATTTTTTTGAGCAATTCGCTGATGGATTCCTTGCGCTGAATCCCAAGCTTCTCTTCAATAAATTCGTCTGGCGTCTCTGGCTTAGCGATATAATTAACTCCGTTATAGGCAATACTGCGAATCGGAACCAGAACGTTGTCTTCCTCAACCGGCAAATACTTCGAGTTAAAAATATCCGTTGTCAGCTTACCAGCTTTTCTCACTTCTTCGTTGGGAAGTAAGCCGGAAAGACTGGACACAGTCATCTTAACGATATTCTTCGGTTTGACAAATTCATTATTGGGGAAGAGTTGCGGTTTCTCATCCATGACGGTATCCATGACAAGTGACCAAATATTCTTCGCTCGATTTTTGGCGTCTTTGCTCTCTAACTTGAACTTCTGATCATCATAGCCGACCCATACACCCACAGTAATATCCGGTGTATAGCCCATAAACCAAGCATCTCCATCATCCTGAGTCGAGCCTGTTTTGCCAGAGATCGCAATATCATCGTAGTGTTTGAACGTCTTCTTGAGAGATACTCCCGTACCATTTGAAATGGCCGTTCGCAACATATCCGTCATTAGATAGGCTGTTTGCTCAGAGTAGACACGCTTGGGCTTAACGGACTGTTCAAACACGATATTTCCTTCAGAATCGGTGATCTTGCGGATCATATAAGCGTCAATAAAAGCACCCTGATTCGGAATTGAAGCATAGGCATTGGCAAGCTCCTCTACGGTAACCCCATGGGCTAACCCGCCGATGACACCTGTCTGCGCGCTATAATCTGAATCCGTAATCGTAGTGATTCCAAGATTCTTAGCAAAGGTCCATGCAGCTTCAATTCCAACATCATTGATAAATAGTTTAATAGCCGGAATGTTGTAGGATTGGTTGAGCGCTACACGTGCGGTTACAAGGCCGTGGAATTTATGATCCCAGTTCTCAGGAATATGAAAGCCCTTCTGGTAATCCTTCAGAATAATCGGGATATCATCGATTACGCTACCGGGCTGAATGGCCCCTTTATCAAGAGCAGGAAGATAGGCTGCGATTGGTTTCATGGTTGAACCGGGTTGACGCTGAGCTTGCATGGCGTGATTATACTGCTCCTTGTCGAATCCACGACCCTCAATCATTCCGAGAATGGCACCCGTCTTGTTATTAAGTAAGACGGCTCCAACCTGTTCAATTCCCCTGACATCATCAGTGGGGGTGAAATTCGCGTCATCCTTGGATATGGCCTGCATCGAATCATAGATCGTCTTGTCAATGGTGGTGTAGACCTTATATCCACCGCGCAATAAGCTGGTTTCCGCTTCCTTAAGCGCCTCATCGTATAGCTCAGGACTTTTCTCTTTATCAAGATCAGGAGATTTAACCGAAACCAGGAGTTCAATAGCCTTCTTCTCCGCTTCAACCATCAAAAAGGGATAGGTGTTATAGGCTTTATCCTTGGTTTTAGCCAATGACTTCTCAATATCGAAAGCAGTGGCTTCATCGTATTCTGCAGGAGTAATAATACCTTCCTTAAGCATACTGTTTAGCACGAGCCCTTGACGTTTAATCGCATTCTGAATATTTCCCTCGTCAGGTAGCCCCTTGCTGGTGAAACTGGAAAAGTTGCTAGGCTGTTGAGGAACTCCCGCCAAATAAGCGCATTGAGCGACATTAAGCTTGTTTAAGTCGTCAATGTTAAAGATCCCTTTCGCCGCAGACTTGATCCCATATACGTTGTAGCCACTTGAACCATTACCGTAAGGGATTTTGTTCAGATAGGCAGTTAAAATCTGTTCTTTGGAAATATGACGTTCGAGCCTAAAGGAGAGGAATATCTCCTTGACCTTACGAGAGAGATCTCGGTCCTTATTCAGGAAGACAATTCTGGAAAGCTGCTGGGTGATTGTACTGCCACCTGTCTGGACATCTTCCTTAAGAATCTGTTGCTTAATGGCCCGGAGAGTACCTCTAACGTCAACACCATTACGCTTATTGAAAT
>JAIMBU010000493.1 GCA_023511325.1 Gorillibacterium sp. | reverse complement strand
CATATGTAATGTCTTATGGTGGAAACGATACATTCCGACAAGCACACCAAGCGCCCCACCAAACAAGCTGATTTGAAACAGCCTGGCTTCTGGCACCCTGCGTTTACTCCGTTTCGCTCGTGCTTTGTCTTTTCCCATGATCATGTAGCCCGTAAGATTAATAATTAATAAGTAGACGGCAAGTGCAGTAACCATCGTGTTTCCTCCTATCGTTGTGGATTTTATCGGTTAATCGTCTCTGATAGATTCTCTTTGCTTGAGCATGATCCCTTTATGTTGTTTTGGAAAAAGTGGTGCTTTTGTGTAAGATAATAGGGATACCCTAGATAACCGAAGGAGGAAGCGACATGAAATATCGCAGACTTGGAAAAACAAATTTGAAAACCTCTATTATCGGCGTAGGCACCTGGCAGTTCGGTGGAGAATGGGGGATGAACTTTTCTCAGGACGAGGTTGAGCGAATTCTCGGTCGAGCCAAGGAACTTGGGATCAATCTGATCGATACAGCAGAATGCTATGGGGATCACCTCTCTGAAACACTGATCGGCGGTTTTCTGCGCAATGACCACCGGGAGGACTGGATCATCGCGACGAAGTTCGGTCACCAGTTCCATGATCGATTCAACCGAACAGATGCCTTTCAGCCTGAAGATGTAATCAAGCAATTGGACGATTCACTAAGAGCACTCGGAACAGATTATGTTGATCTCTTGCAATTTCACTCTGGATCGAATTCATCTTTTGATCATGATAAGCTATGGACTACGCTCGACAAGCTGGTGCAAATGGGTAAAGTACACCACCTTGGTATCTCCATTGGTGCGAACGACAACCTACACCAAACCTCAGCCGCCACACAGGTTGGGGCCTCTGTCATCCAAGTGGTCTACAATCGTCTAGAGCGTCAGCCTGAGGCCAGTGTATTCCCATCCTGCCTAGAACAGGATCTTGGTGTGCTGGCGCGTGTACCGTTAGCCAGCGGCTATCTGAGTGGAAAGTACAAACCTGGTGCCACCTTTGGCCAAGATGATGTTCGGCATCGCCATGATCCCGAGCAGACAGCAGAGAAGCTGCGGCAAGTCGAGCAGATACGGCAAAATGAGGTGCCCGAGGGAACAGATATGGCTCGTTGGGCACTTGCATGGTGTTTAAAGCACGATGCCGTCACGGCTGTCATTCCTGGTTGCAAGAACGCAGCCCAGGTGGAAGCTAACGCCGCAGCAATAAAGTTAATCGGCGATAATCACCCCCAAGCATGGAAGGAAACTGCGGAAGAGAATTAAAAAGCGATTCCCCTTCGTGAGAAGACAATACTCCGAGTCCACACCATAGGTGGGTTCGGAGTCTTTCTGTTGTATTCATGCGCGAATAATCCATGTTTTATAAGCGTAATCTCCATGGTCTCTTGAGGAAAAAGGCGTTAAGCTAGCAAAAGATCAGCTTGCAGTTGCTGAAATATGATGCAATTGTTAAACAGAAAGGTCCGGTTATTGCCAAAATGAAGCTCACAACTCGGATTTATTTGGATGCAGCACTGCAAAACATTAAGAGTGTAGCCTTTTTTACTTTTTTGCCAGTACTCATTGTAAGGCTGGGCGCCTCCAACTTTGAGGTCGCATTGTCCAATATGCTTCCTTCGCTTTTCAGTGCGCTTTCCTTAGCTTTTCTCACTCGGCAGCTACCTGTTACACGAAAAACCTATTTGGTATCCGGCTATGTCCGTCAATTCGCTTTCCTTAGTATGGCGCTTGCGGTACTACTGCCCAGACCCATCCCTTATATCCTTGCCTTTTGGGCAATCAACGCGATATCCGTGATGATTACGAGTGCTCAGCAGCCGGCGATTTTTCGTCGTTGGGTAGAGCCTAGTCGCTTCCCGCAAATTTTTAGTAATAATAAGCTTATCGGGATCGCTATTCTCGTAGTCGGAAGCCTAGTGATCGGCAACACACTCGACTTCTTTGATCGCTTCTTTCCGTATAATTATGTCGTGTCCATGCTAGTCGGCTGTCTATCCACCTTCATGGGCATGAACCTGATTGCCCGCCTTGCTCCCAATGAGAAGCACGTCGTTAAACTTCGTCCGGTGTTGCCCTTTAAGGAATGTGACCGGCGGATGTGGTGGATGTCGTTAAACAATATTGGGATCGCCATGGTTGGTCCGCTTTTCACCATTTATCATATCAAAGCTCTTGGACTTACCAACGCTCAAATTGGTTATTTCGTTGTTGCCTCTGGGCTACTATCTGCTGCTTTCCTTCCAACCGCCAGAAAGTGGATGGAGAAATCTGGTGCTTTGAAAGTGTACAGCTTCGCCGTACTAGGGATGGCGCTTGCAGTTATCCCCTATGGGTGGATCACCAAGTTCTGGCTGCTGATTATTGTTCAGGCTTGGATCGGTGTTTGCTCTTCCGTATTTGATATCTCCCAGCAATCCGTCATGATGGAGCAAGCTAACCTCCACAAGAAAGAAAAAGAAATGGATTACTTCTCAGATTTCCAGCTTCTTATGAACGGTGGTAACGCCATCGGTGCATTGATTGCTGGTGTATTGGTCTCCTTCCTACCGATCTGGGCCTGCTTTGTTTTCGTTGCTCTGTTCCGCTTTGCCTTTCTCTGGCTACCTGGCTTTCGCCCCGCTGAAGCTGGAGCAAGTAACCCGTTTACCAGATTCACTCGTTCCAAGCCGCAGCCGCACCCTGTCACTAACGGCAAATAGCTTTACAAACAATAGGAATGAATTAAGCCTCCAAAACCCACGGATAAGGTGGGAAGGAGGCTTATTATTATGTTTATACTTGCGGATCATTCCGAATCACGTAAGAGGCCTGTTAACCGTGTAAGAAGAGAAGCCCAAGCAAGCTTAAATCCAAGCTTTAAGATTGATCTGTTTAATAAAGTGCTCCTGACTGTTAACCTCTCTACTCACTTCTTCCACCGGCTCAAGTTGCTCACCATTCATCAAGCGATGAAACAATTCCTCATTACGTGTAGCAAGTGCGAAATCGAGCAGTGCTTCCCGCTCAATCATATCCGCCTCTTGGGCAAGAACCACTTCTTCCGTTTCAATGTCATCGGAAGGAACCAATACATGGCGATTGTGATTGGGTATCCGGACGACATAATCAAAAATATTATCCGAATTACGATCATACGCAATGATATATCCATACTCGCCGATCGGTAAATTCTGTTCCAAGCTATCATCAACAATATAAACCCTTTGTCCGAGTCGCAGCATCCCGTTTCCCCCCTTAAGTGTCCATACGATGCAACATATGGCTATTAGTGTTTCTATTATATGCTCATTTAGGTTTCCTTTACAGAGATAAAAGGTGAAGTTTACATGCTATGCGTAAGGATTATTAACCTTCTCATAGCCAATTGTTGTACGTGCCCCATGTCCGGGATAAACTTTTGTGTCGTCAGCTAATTTAAACAGCTTGCTTTGCAGCGTGAAACGAAGATCACGATCACTGCCCCCGTATAAATCCGTTCGGCCTACACCGAGACGAAATAATACGTCTCCGCCAAAAAGATGCTTATCCATTAGAAAACTAACACTTCCCGGAGAATGTCCTGGTGTGTGCAGCACATGAATCTCTTGGCCCAAAAATCGCAGGATCTGCCC
>JAIMBU010000492.1 GCA_023511325.1 Gorillibacterium sp. | reverse complement strand
AGAATATACCCAAAAGCGGAAAGTGAACATGCTTCAAACTAAGAATATTTTGGATATAAATAAGGTGTTTTGGATAAATAGCTAAATCGATTATAATAAAAGAAAACGCCTTCAAGGAGTCTTCGATGAATAGTCCCCTGAATAATACAGGCAACTTACTTGATAAGCTAACGGTTACGGTGACACATGCCAGTCTAAGCAGTAAATACCCCGGATGGAATCGGACGAACGAAACTCCCTCCTTCAATCGGTTATATTACATAGCAGGCGGAGAAGGGAAGGTCATCATCAATGGGGTTACCCATTATCCCAAGCCCAATCAGTTGATGATTATGCCCGCAGGCTCAACGCAAACGACGGAGACTTCTCACGACAACCCCTATATTCGTTACTTTTGTCATTTCGACGCACATATCGGTGAATGGCCTCTATTCCACTCTGCCAACAAGCTGTATATTATTGATACTTTAGAGCATGATCGGAATTGGATCCGCACAACCTTCTCCGCTATGATTGAGCAGTTTCAAAGGAATGATTTACTATCTACACTACGCAACCAAGCCAGCCTGCTGAATCTACTCGTTCATTGCTTGGAATCTGGGGGGAATATGGACTTTTTGAAAAGGTTCATGCAAACCAGTGAGCGCGGAAAAGTGGCTCATGTCCTGCAATATATCGACGAACGCTTACGAGATCGATTGGAGGTGGAGGAATTAGCAGAGCTCGCCCACTTACATCCGAACTATTTCATTCCCTATTTCAGGAAGATAATGGGAGTTACCCCGATGCTTTACGTGCAGCAGAAGCGTATGGAGCTGGCCAAACGGGCTCTATCTTTCTCCGACACCCGTATTTCAGATATCGCTAATCAAGTAGGAATGGAACTGGCCCATTTCTCTAGATATTTCAAA
This sequence comes from Gorillibacterium sp., assembly GCA_023511325.1. Taxonomy (GTDB): domain Bacteria; phylum Bacillota; class Bacilli; order Paenibacillales; family NBRC-103111; genus Gorillibacterium. The sequence goes on along the minus strand of JAIMBU010000492.1, from coordinate 2,721 downwards.
AAAACCACAGGGGTCTCACCTTCAGCTTATCGGAATAGCACCAAACAAGCAGAATAAGCAATCCAAGAAAATTTTTGATCCTGACGAGAAAGCGGGCTCCTGCCAATAGTCCATACCGATGTTTAGTCAGCGCATAACATAAAAGAAAGTACTCCATCGCATAACCGGTTAAGGAGGAACACAATTGGCAAACGAATGCAACCAAAATGCTTCAGGATTATGTTCAGCGGCCGAGGGTCGAAATACAACAGCCAGTGGGGACTTTTCCCATGCCGAAGGGTTGAACACAACAGCCAGTGGAACGGCTGCTCATGCCGAAGGATTTCAAACCAATGCTATTATTAATGTAGCACATGCTGAAGGAAGCACGAATACTGCGGGGGGAAGTGCTTCTCATACCGAAGGATACTTAACCCAAACACTGGCGGATACAGCACATGCCGAGGGATATTCAACCACTGCCAGCGGAGATGCCTCGCATGCAGAAGGATATCTCTCAACAGCCGGCGGCGCTCATGCTCATGCCGAGGGAAATCAGACAACCGCCAGCGCAGTGGATTCTCATAGTGAAGGACAGTTTACCGCAGCTAGTAATATGGCTGCTCATGCCGAAGGTATTTTTAGTGTTGCGAGTGGAGTGGTTGCCCATGCGGAAGGGTATTTCACCAACGCTAGTGGAATGGGTTCTCATGCCGAGGGCGGAACCTCTGATAGCACGATGGCTTCCGGCCCACTAGCTTCGGGAGATTTTACCCATGCCGAGGGGCTGAGCACATCAGCCAGTGGAACGGCCTCCCATGCGGAAGGAAACTTTAGCATTGCGAATGGAGCGTTTTGCCATGCGGAGGGAAATGGAACACTTGCCAATGGAGATAGCTCGCACACGGAAGGGTTTCAAACGCTTACTGATCTTGTCGCTACTGCTGCCCATGCCGAAGGGAATTCGACACAAGCGCTCGCTCCCGCATCCCATTCCGAGGGGACAAACACGATTTCAAATGCGGAAAATGCTCACGCTGAAGGAATCGGTACCTTCGCTTTTGGTGTAAATTCCCATGCTGAAGGCGCCAGCACGAATGCAAGCGGATTTGCTGCCCATGCAGAGGGTAATGGGGCAACAGCCCAGGGGGATCAGTCTCATGCTGAAGGCGAAACCACCGTAGCTAATGGAACAGCCTCTCACGCAGAGGGTGGGGGAAGTATAGCAGATGGGATTGCTGCTCATGCCGAGGGGACGAGTACAACCGCTGGCGGAATCGCTGCTCACGCCGAAGGCAACAATACAACAGCGAATGGAGATAGCTCTCACGTTGAAGGACAGTTTACCGTAGCTAATGGAATCGGTTCACATGTAGAGGGGTTCCTATCTACAACCGGACTTACGGCTAATTTTGCCCATGCGGAAGGTCAAGAAACTCAAGCCAACGAAGTGGCCGCTCATGCCGAAGGGTTCGGATCAACTGCTTCAGGTATAGCTGCCCACGCGGAAGGAACGGGGACAATCGCGGACGGAGTAGCCTCCCATGCTTCAGGCTCAGGAACAAGCACGGGTGGTTTTTCGGGTGCGTTCATTATGGGGTCCAATGGAATCGCTAGTACGCCCAATTCTTTCTTTGTTGCAAACGGAGTGTCTGCGTTTGACACTGCAGGTCGTGTAATATCCCTCCTCAATAATGGCGATGGTTGTTTCGAAGGTACTGTGACCGCCGCCGCGTTCGTAACGGCTGCCACAGCTTGCGACTTTGCCGAAATGTTCGAAACGCTGGATGGTCAACCGATTGATGTCGGTTATTTTGTAACCTTTGACATCAGTGATAAAATTCGCAAGGCCACTTCCGATGACAACTATATTTTGGGCATAACAAGTTCAAATCCGGGAATATTGGCCAATACGGAAGAACCGGGCTGTAGCAAATACATGCGTGATGAATGGAATCGGGTTCTATCCGAAGATGTTGTTATCGCGGCGGTAATGGACAAAAAAGGGCAAGTGCTAGTCCCAGGACGAATCGAGAAAAGACCCAAAATCAATCCATATTGGGATCCGGAGCGGAAATGTAAGTCACGTATGGAAAGACCAGAGTGGGCTGCAGTAGGTTTAATCGGACAGCTGCTTGTTCGTGATGACGGAACCTGCCGACCTGGTAGATATTGCACTTCAAACAATGATGGGATTGCCACTGCTTCTGACATGGGATATCGCGTCATAAAACGTACAATGGTAAATCAAGTGCTCGTTTTGTTGAAATAGCCGTGTTTTGTAGTTGCTCGTAGTAAAAACAACCGCTCTCCTCACTGGGAGGAAAGCGGTTATCTGGGCTTCACTACTAACTGCTAAGCCAATCCTAGGAATTCACTTACATCCCCCTAGGATTGCTCCACAATTTCAAAAACATGGGTCAGTCTTGTCAGTTCAAATATTTTGCGCACATTCGGATTCAAGGCCTTCAAGCGGATGCTGCCGCCGTTCTCGACGCACTTCTTATAGGAGCTGACAATCACTCCGAGCCCAGTGCTGTCAATGAATTGACACTCACTGAAGTCCAGCAAAAAGCTGACAGCCCCTCCGTTGATATCACTTCGGATATTCTCCCTGAAGGTAGCTGCAGCTTCCACAGAAAAGTTGCCCGGTATTATAATCGTTGCTTCACTCAAGCGACTCCCCCCTTTATGATGAATTTCTCTACTAAAAGCTCCAGCTCATTAGCCGTAACGCTGACC
>JAIMBU010000491.1 GCA_023511325.1 Gorillibacterium sp. | reverse complement strand
GTCTGGTGTTCATTGTGCTGTGCGGTATCATCTATCCGTTGGCCAGTACGGGAATTGCACAAGTTCTCATGCCGTCCCAAGCGAACGGAAGCTTGCTGAAAAACGGGGCGGGTACCGTTGTCGGGTCCGAGTTGATCGGCCAGAATTTTACCGACCCGCGCCTGTTTCACGGCAGGGTATCCAGTATAGAGTACAAGGCAGAAGCCTCCGGCTCCAATAACTACGCACCATCCAATCCGGATATGCTGCAGCGGACGAAGGATTTCGTCACACAGTGGCAAAAGGATAACCCTGGCGTAGCGATAAACCAACTGCCGATTGATCTGGTAACCAACTCCGGTTCAGGTTTGGACCCTCACATTACACCGGAATCCGCCGCAGTGCAAATTCCCCGGATCAGTGAGCAGACTGGTATTTCCGGATCGGAACTGGAGTCTTTGGTCAAGGAGCATACAGAAAATCGGGATTTGGGCGTGTTTGGCGAAAAGCGAGTAAATGTGCTGAAGCTCAACCTGGCCTTATCGGAAGAGTTGGCGAAATAAGTAGGATCAGGCCCTATCCGCATAGTTATTGCGGATGGGGTAGTTTTGCAGTTGTCGGGCTGTTTGATCTTATCCATAAACGACGTTCAATGGAATTCTCCAACAATTTTTGGAGAATCAACAGGAGAGTGAGCATACCGGTTAAGGATCAGGCTGGGGAGGGGGAAACCCGTGTCACCATACAAACGCAAAACACCGGAAGAAATTTTATACTCGATTTACCGTCTGCATCGGGGAAGGCTGAAGATCATTATTGGCTCAGTAAGCGGATCAGGCAAAACCTATCATATGCTGCAGGAAGGCAAGCTTTTGAAGCAGCAAGGAATTGATGTGGTGATTAGCGCAGTGTCGACCATGCAAAGATCGGAAACCGTTCAGCAACTGTTGGACCTGGAGCGTGTGCCAAGCATCCATTGGCGGCGGGGAGACAAGGAGCAGAAGGATCTACCTTTGGATGCGCTGTTAGCTCGGAATCCCGAGGTTCTGCTGGTGGATGGTCTTGCTCATCGCAATCGCGAGGAAGCGCGTTTCAGAACCCGGCTGGAGGATATCCGTTTTCTAATGGATCAGGGCATCAGTGTTATTACCACCATCAACGTTTACGAGCTGGCCGGAGTGGACGAGATCATCTTTAAAATGACAGGCATTCGGGCTGAAGAGACGGTGCCATTACATACACTTGAGATGGCGGATGAAGTACGGTTAATCGACGTATCTCCGGAAACGATATTGAACCGGATTAACGAGGGGGTGTTGGGGGATAAGACCCATCCTGCGATATCCCGCCGTGGCAATCTGGGTGTGCTTCGTGAGATTTCGCTTCGGTTGGTGGCAGAAGGCGTAAATGATACGCTCGAAAAGCATCGGGAAGAGCACGGACTCATAGGTCCTTCAGGTGCGGTGGAGCGGATTCTCGTATCGGCCCAATATCATTGGAACGGCTCCCTTTATGTGCGGAGAGGGCAGCAAATCGCGAAACGGCTGAACGGGGACTTACTTGTTGTGACTTTTGTCTTGTCCAAGCGGACGTTGACGAGGGAGCAACAAGCATTCAAGCGTTCGATCCAAAAGCTGGTAGAAAAGGTGGGTGCCAAATACGAAGAACTGCATTTGCCACATCTGCGTAAGCTTCCTTCCGTGCTTGTTCGTTACGCGATTCAAAATAATGTAACCCGAATTGTCATGGGTCACTCCAATAAGAGCCGTTGGCAGGAACGGTGGCAAGGCTCCATCGTGAACAGAGTGCTGAGGAGAACGCGGAATATCGACGTGTTCCTCATGGCCGACCGTGCGGAAAAGGAGGGGGAGCGCATCCTGCCTATTAAGGCCAATAAAAAGGGAGGGGAAGATCCTTTTCACCGGTTAAGCAGCAAGGAAATCGAAAAGAAAATCGAAACAATCCGTCGCGGCACCTTCAAAGTGTACATCGGATCCGCTCCCGGTGTAGGTAAGACCTATAAAATGTTGCAGGAAGGCAATATTCTCCTGAACAAAGGCATTGATGTCGTGATTGGCCTATTGGAAACTCACGGCCGGAAAGAAACCATTGAGCAGGTGGGTAGATTGCCGGTCATTCCCCGAGCAAAGACAACGTATCAGGCAACACAACTGGAGGAAATGGATACCGAAGCGATTATCGCGCGTCACCCTGAGGTCGTGCTGGTCGACGAATTGGCGCATACTAACATGCCGGGAAGTGGAACCAAGAAGAGATACGAGGATGTTACCCGTCTGTTGGAGAGCGGTATTTCTGTTATTACAACGGTAAATGTCCAGCACCTTGAAAGCTTGAACGACGCGGTGGAGCAGTTAACAGGCGTCCGGGTCAGGGAAACGGTGCCGGATGCTGTTTTGAAAATGGCCGATGAGGTCGAGTTGATTGATGTAACCCCCCAAATGCTGCAAGAGCGGATGCGTGACGGTAAAATATATGCATTCGAGAAGGTTAATCAGGCACTGGAATCCTTTTTTAAAATGGGCAATCTGATCGCGCTGAGAGAACTGGCTCTTCGTGAAATCGCAGATGATGTGGATGAACGATTGGAGGCGTGGGATCGTGATGCATCCTTGCGAGGTCCCTGGAGTCGACGCGAGGTAATCTTTGTATGCGTAGATATGGGGCCTCGATCGGAACGTTTGATCCGCCGCGGATTCCGTATTGCGCATCGTTTAAAAGCAGAATGGTATGTCCATTATGTGCATTGTGGCGGGTTGAAGACAGCTCAGGATCAGAAGCGGCTGGATGCACTGCGGCATTTAACAGAGCGACTTGGCGGGAAGATGGAAGTGGCCGAAACCAACAGCCGCAGGAAGATCCATAAAGACTTGTTGAATAGGATGAATGAAGTGCATACGACGCAGCTCATTATCGGAAACTCCCGCAAACCATTCTGGCATACACTGTTCAAGGAAAGTGTGGTCCATTATATGCTCCGTAACGCCCGGTATATGGATATGCTGATTGTGGCCGATTTCGATCCGTCTATTACGGAGTGAAAACCATAGGCAGCTTGTCTCACAACTGGTAAAATGGCTTGGGGGATTAATCAAACTAAAAGGTTCAGAAAGCTAATGTTCCAAAAAAAGTTGGAGGTAATATATCCCTTCTCCGCGACAAAATCCAGATTACAATGAGCAAAGGAGCATATGCAACAAATGATACTGGTTTGCTGTGAAGTAAGGAGGAGACATTTTGATCAGAATATTAGCTATTAATAACGAACATGAGATTATCCGTCAATATTCATTAAAAGATCTGAAAAATTCAAATATCCTCTGGTACTGGGTGGATTTTAATGCACCTTCAGAGGACGAAGCGTTACTCTTACAAAAACACTTTCGTTTTCATCCACTGGCTATAGAAGATTGCTATCATACGCTGCAGAGACCTAAACTGGATCATTATGATGACACACATTTTTTTGTTCTTCATGCATTGAATCCTGACACTTTAGCAGCGGAAGAGGTAGATATGTTTTGGGGCAGTAACTTTATTGTTACTTTTCATTTTTCACCCTGCAAAGAAATTGATGAGGCATGGCACCGGATGGTCGAACAAAAAAAGCTTCGTGAAAAAGGAATGGTGTATAC
>JAIMBU010000049.1 GCA_023511325.1 Gorillibacterium sp. | reverse complement strand
GGCTTGCATCCTTCCCGAGGTACCACCCTTCTTCGTGGCAAAGCCACCTCAGGAGCACGCGACGATCGTCGCAGCGCTCGTTTTAATAACGAGTGACGTGCACCCGTCCGTCCCTACTAGAACGAATCGTTCAAGACGGCGCTCCGAGGGGAGTTCACTAGCGGAGACATCACCGGTTTTCAGCTTCCCCGGCTCTCTGTAGATGCCCGACCCGCTAGCTACTTATCCTCTTCAACGCTTTTTTCTTATTTACTTGTCATCCTGCATTCACATTTTGTGTAGCATACACTTTTACGCCTTCAGAAACGACTCGTTTGCGAAACTCTTCTAACAATCGTTTTGTATGTTCGCCCGGTACACCGTCGCCAATGACACGACCATCGACTTTGACGACCGCAATGACTTCTGCTGCGGTTCCTGTTAAAAATACTTCGTCTGCCGTGTACACATCATGACGGGTGAACGGTTCTTCTTTAACGACATAGCCGAGGTCTTTAGCGATGTCCATGATCGCATCGCGCGTAATGCCTTCAAGCGCCCCGACATATCCTGGTGGTGTATATAACACGCCGTTTTTGACGATAAATACGTTATCTGCAGAGCCTTCAGCGACATATCCTTGGTCGTTGAGCATAAGCGCTTCGCTGACGTTTGCTAAATGCGCTTCAATTCGCACTAATACGTTGTTTAAATAGTTTAACGATTTTACTTTTGGGCTTAGTACATCTGGTCGATTTCGTCTCGTTGCTACAGTAACGACTTCAATGCCCGTTTCATATAAATGTTTTGGGAAGATTGCCAACGGTTCAACGATGACGACTACTTGTGGCTTCGGACATTTGTATGGATCAAGCCCAAGGTCACCGACACCGCGCGACACGACCACGCGAATATAAGCGTCTTCAAAGCCGTTTTTTTGCACCGTCTGGACGATAATATTTGTTAATTCTTCTTTTGTGTACGGAATGTTCAATAAAATGGATTTCGCTGAATTGTATAGGCGGTCAATATGTTCTTTCATGCGAAACACGTTGCCGCTGTACACGCGAATGCCTTCAAACACCCCATCCCCATAAAGAAAACCGTGATCGTATACAGATATTTTTGCATTTTCTTTTGTGACAAGCTTGATCTATATCAGATCCGTTCGAAAAGTCAATCAGGAAAGCGAAGTACCTGAGGGACGCTGACCAACTACACCATGCGAATTTACGGCTCAATGCTAATAGGCTTTTATAGGTCAAGGGAAAGGAGCACCCCGGACCCCGGGATGCTCCTTTATCTTAACCCTGGCGGCTGCAGCAGCAAAGGGAGTAACTCTAGTGTTGGTACAAGTTGGCTAATTTATACTGGTTGAAACTGAAAGGAGATCATGAATGCATGTATGATGTAAACGAGGTTCAGAAGATTCTGCCCCACCGTTACCCTTTTTTGCTAGTTGATCGGATTTTAGAGGTAGAGGAAGGTAAGCGAGCCGTAGGATTAAAGAACGTAACCATAAATGAACCCTTTTTCCAAGGACACTTTCCCGGTTATCCGGTTATGCCTGGTGTTCTCATTACAGAAGCATTAGCTCAGGTGGGTGCGGTGGCGATCTTGAAGGCAGAGGCCAATAAGAATAAACTTGGCTTGCTGGCGGGGATTGATAACTTTCGTTTTCGTGGGCAGGTCTTTCCTGGGGATACCTTAATTTTGGAGATGACGGTGACACGGATGAAGGGCTCGATTGGTAAAGGGCATGGTATAGCTAAGGTTGGAGATCGCATTGTCGCGGAGGGTGATCTGATGTTTGCACTTGCTGATCGACCAGAGTCTACTCCAACACCAGCACCGATATCACTTTAAAAATAATGCATAGAATAACGACAACATGGCTGAGGAGGAACATATATGACGGCAAATGAACGGATAGAAAGCAACTATCGCCTCTGGATTGATAAAGCAGATGAGGGGACGCAAGCGGAATTAAATGCTCTGCAGGATCAGGCGAAGGAAATTGAGGATCGGTTTTATCGGGATCTTGAATTTGGAACCGGTGGAATGCGAGGCGTCATTGGCGCGGGTACCAACCGGATGAATCTTTACACGGTAGGTCGCGCTTCCCAAGGCTTAGCGCAATACTTACTTAAGAATAACAGCACCAACAAGGCACAATCGGTTGCGATTGCCTATGATTCCCGAAACCAATCACCCGAGTTCTCGCTCGAGGCTGCGCTTGTTCTTGCTGCTAATGGGATTACGGCGCATGTGTTTGAGTCGCTTCGCCCAACGCCAGAGCTGTCTTTTGCTGTCCGCGAGCTGGGCTGTTCAGCCGGAATCGTTGTTACAGCTAGTCATAACCCGCCAGAATATAACGGCTATAAAGTATATGGGCCTGATGGTGGGCAGATGGTGTCGGTCGCAGCCAACGCAGTTATCGCTGAGATCGAAAGCTTAGACATGTTCTCATCGGTTCTGCGGATCACGCGCGCCGAAGCAGAAGGCGCTGGCTTATTACTCTGGCACGGGGAAGATGTTGATCGCAAATATATTGATGCTGTCATCGCGGTTAGCCCCAATCCAGAGATCGCTCGCGAGCTGGGAGAGCGCGTAAAGATCGTATTTACGCCACTGCACGGAGCGGGTAACCTCAGCGTCCGTCGCGTTTTGCAGGAAATTGGCTTCAATCAGGTGTATGTGGTACCAGAACAGGAGTTGCCTGATGCGTTGTTCTCAACGGTTAAATCTCCTAATCCCGAGGAGAAGGCCGCGTTTACCTTGGCCGTTCAACTCGGCAAGCAGGTAGATGCGGATATTATTCTGGGTACGGACCCGGATTGTGACCGGATGGGCGCGGTCGTCCGCGACGCGGCAGGCGAATATAATGTCCTTAGTGGCAATCAATCGGGTGCAATCATGGTTAATTATTTGCTCAGTAGCCTGCAAGAGCGGGGGGCAATTCCAGCAAATGGTGTGGTCATCAAAACGATCGTCACGAGCGAGATGGGCGCCGAAATCGCTCGTAGCTTTGGGGTTAAAGTTATTGATACCCTGACTGGTTTCAAATACATCGGTGAGCGAATGACTGAGTTCGAGCGGACGGGTGAGCACTCCTTCCTGTTTGGCTACGAGGAAAGCTACGGTTATCTAGCGGGTAACTACGCTCGGGACAAAGATGCGGTTATCGCTTCCATGCTGATTTGCGAGGCTGCGGCCTACTATAAGAAGCAAGGAAAAACACTCTACGATGTACTTGTTGAGCTGTATGAGAAACATGGCTTCTTCATGGAACGTCTGGAATCGCGTACACTTAAAGGCTTGGAAGGACTAACTAAGATTCGTAGCATCATGGATGACTGGCGGGCAAACCCACCGGTCGAGCTGAACGGACTGGCAGTAAGTGAGATTCTCGACTATTCATTGGGAATTCAAGGCTTACCACGGGAAAATGTTCTGAAATACGTGCTTGAGGGTGGCTCATGGTTTACCTTGCGTCCATCTGGTACGGAGCCGAAGATCAAAGTGTATTACGCAGTGAAGGGCGGTTCCGTAGAGGAATCCACAGAGATGCTCGATGCGATGACTAAAGTGGTCATGGCTCGTGTTGATGGATAGGGGTTGGATCAGTTGAAGTTGTATTGGAAATGGAATCGCTATGCCGCGCAGATATTGTGGGTGTTCGTTATTATCGGTCTGATTGCCTCGTTACCGCTCGGACTTGCTCGGGTGAACACCGAACGCTCGACCAAGAAAGTCGAATTCGTCATGGACTATCGGGATCTGCTGGAAATCAGTGCCTTAAAAAGCGATCCGCAGGGCTTCGTCAATGATCAGCTTGCTGCCATGCAAAAAGCAGGGATTCGCTCGGCGGCTGTCTATGAAACAACGTTAAATGAGCTTCAACTGGCCAGACGGTTGGATATTTACACGCAAAAGGAAATATCCTTGCTGATGGACGATGCGCTAGCGCCCACCAATGCACTTACCTATGTACTCTTTGCTGATGAGGCTGCACGGGCTAAACTTCAGCCTAACTTGGAATACTGGTTCAAAAGCTACAATATACCCACGGAGGTATGGAAGCTAAAGGGTCGTTCAGGCTTGATCATCAAGGCAGCGCCAGATGAGGCCTCACTGAAGCCGCTTGGACCAGATCCGATTGCCCTCGAAGCACTGAAGGCTAAAGGGCTTCTTGTAGTCGCTCGTATTTCCAATCGCCATCAGCCCTATGTAGAGGAACAGATGGATCGGGTTCTATCTGCATACGCGGCAAGTGGTACCCATAACCTGATCGTTGAAGGTAATTATGTTCCTGGCTATGGGGAAGGCACGGGTAACCATATTGCTGACTTTGCCGCTCTTATGGACAAGCACAAAATCGCTCTTGCCGCTGTTGAGATGATTAAAACACCAGCGGGACTTGGTACATTAGCACAGAAGCTTAACTATAACGTGCTGCGGGCGCATTCTTTTACCGAAGCGGATGCGGATAAAATGTCTGCGGCACTTACACCGATGCAACAGAAAAGCAGAATTAGAGAACTGTCAGACCGACTAGTTCTGGCTGTGAAGGACCGCAACATCCGGATGGTATTCCTTAATGCACGACCTTACCGTAATGTCGACACAGCTACAGTTGCCGATCCGCTCTTACCTATATATCAATCCCTGCAAGGGCCAAACGGTGTAATGGAACGCATTCACCAAGCAGGGTATTTGACGGGAGAAGGCAGTTCTGGGAAGTTCGCTTTCTACAAATCAACAATCCGCGATATGCTGAAGCCGTTCGTAGCATTAGGTTGTGTGGCGATGATCGCACTCATGCTTTCGGCCTTTATGCCAACGTGGTCCCTAGTGCTTTTTGTTCTTGGCCTACTTGGATCGGCGGGGCTTTACGTGCTTTCGCCGGGCATGCTTGATAAGACGTTAGCGCTTGGAGCGGGCATTAGCTCAGCTTCTGTTGCCATGTTCATGGCGATAAAACGCTTGCGGCGGCTCAAAACCAATACGACCTTGCCAGCAGTTAGCATAGTAGCGAACCTGTTTATTCGTACGACCCTGATTTCGCTTATGGGTGCCGTACTTATCGTTGGGCTGCTCAACCATGTTTCCTATAATCTACTGCTGAATCAGTTTATCGGAGTGAAGGCGTTAGGAATGCTTCCTGTTCTGATCGTGGCCCTCTACCTGTCATTCTTCAGTGAGAGTCTGGGCAATGCGGAGAAAGTCCGTAAGGCTAAGAAGCTACTGGAATCTCCAATTACGGTATTGTGGATCGTTGCAGGAGCGCTACTTGTGGCTATGCTCACCTATTACCTCTCACGCACGGGTAATGAAGGACAGGTATCTGGTCTCGAAAGACGGTTCCGCACGATTCTTGAGGACGTGCTTAAGGTTCGTCCCCGGACCAAAGAATTTCTCTTTGGGCATCCCTTGTTTATTCTTGGTGCCTATCTGACGGTTCGCTATCGTCGACCGAGTGCTCTCTGGATTATGTTACTCGGTGTAATTGGTCAAGTGGGCATGGTGGGAACCTTTACCCATCTGCACACACCTATTTATATTTCAGCTATTCGCGTAGGCTATGGCTTGTTATTTGGGGCAGTCTTCGGATTTATTCTGATTTTCGTTTGGAATATGTTTGCAAGGGGTTGGAGAAAATGGACCGAACCGTTTGCAGACTAGTGCTTTCAGGGTACTATGGATTTGGCAACAGTGGGGATGAAGCAGTGCTGCAATCCATCTTATTGGCGCTTCGTGCAGAAGGGGACAAGGCAGGGCTTACCATCGAGCCGATCGTATTGTCTGCCGACCCCGCACGCACGGAGCAGATGTATGGCGTACAGGCTGTCCACCGGATGAAACCGGCTGACATTCTGCGCGCAATCCGCAAGAGCGATGGCTTGATAAGTGGCGGCGGCAGTCTGCTACAGGACGCAACTGGCAAACTGAGCATCCCTTATTATTTAGGCATTGTCAGGCTGGCGCAGTGGTTAGGCAAGCCCACCTTCATCTATTCGCAGGGCATCGGCCCGGTGAATCGTTCGATGTACTTCCGCTCGATTCGGCGGATCTTCTCCCGGTGCCGCTATGTTTCGGTGCGGGATCGTGAATCGGCCGAGCTTCTCGGGCGCATGGGCTACACCGGATACGTGGACGTAGTCCCCGATCCGGTAATGGGCTTGCCTCTCGACGAGGAGCGGGCCGTGCAAGCAGACGCGCCGCAAGCGCAGCTAGCTGAAGGGCAGGCTATTCCGCTGGCGGGAACCGCACAGCCTAACCCGCCCATCGTGGGCGTCGCGGTCCGTTACTGGACCGCGAACCACTCCGAGCTGGCGGGTATTGCTGGTGCGCTGGTTGAGCTGCGCCGAATGCGGCAGGTGGAGGTGCGCTTCCTGCCCTTTCACCCGCCGACAGACGTGGAAGCCTCGCGCGAGGTGGTGCGGTTGATGGGTATAAGCGCAGAGAATGCGCCAGATGTCTCAGTGTTAAGTGGTCTTGATCACCCGCAGGAGATGCTGGTACAGGTAGCCGCTTGCAGCTTGATCATCGGTATGCGACTGCATTCCTTGATCTATGCTGCATCACAGCAGGTACCGATTGCCGGGATTTCTTATGACCCGAAGATTGACCAATTCTTAAATCGACTTGAGATGAAGGCAGCCGCCTCCACAGAAAATATTGATTCACAGGCTTTAGCCCAACATGTCGCCGCATTACTGGATAACCATAGCGAATGGTTGACTGAGAAGCAGGCACTCATTAACCAGCTTAAAGAAGAAGCGCATCGACCAGCTCAACAGATTATGGAGTACCTGTGTCGGGAAAGGGGAATGGCATGATACTTGATAATAAATCGACCGTATCCATATTTAACATTCCTTTTTCCAGACTAGGCTTTCAGGACACGGTAAAGCTGTTGGAGCAGGCAGTTGAACAGCGCAAAGTCACCCAGGTGATAACGGGCAACCCGATCATGGTGATGAATGCATTGGAGAATCCCCACTATTATGCCATGATGCAGAGGGCCGAGCTAATCGTTCCTGATGGAGCTGGAGTAGTCTGGGCTTCCGGTTACAAAGGCCAGCCTGTCGCTGAGAAGGTAGCCGGAATCGAACTGATGGAGGAATTAATCCGCATCGGTGAAGAGCGTGGATGGAAGGTGTTTCTGCTAGGAACTTCACCAGAAACGGTGAAGACAGCCGCTGCCAGACTTAAGGAGCGTTATCCGCGTATTCAGCTTGTTGGTGTACACGATGGCTATTTCGCAGCAGAGCGTGATGACGAGATCGTTGAGCTAATTCGAAGTGCTGCACCGGATTTGCTCTTTGTTGGTCGTTCCCAGGATACTCAGGAGCCATGGATTGATCGGTATAAGAAGCAGCTTGGCGTCCCTGTGATGATGGGCGTCGGGGGTAGTCTTGATATCATGGCGGGGAAGCTGAAGCGAGCACCCAAGCTATTCATTAAGCTGCGCCTCGAATGGTTTTATCGGCTGGCCTCTGAACCTAAACGCTATAAACGGATGCTGGCTTTACCAAAATTTGTTCTCAAAGTAGTAAAAGAGAAAGATAAAGGCTAATAATCCAAGGAAAACCCCGGCAATGGCTACTTTTGCTGGGGTTTTTGTCTGTTTCAGACGTTTGTCTATCTGTTTGTAAGTATATATAGTAGGATAGAAGTGCCTATGTTTGGAGCGAAATGCAAATCATTCACTGCCAACATGAATGTAGAGAGAAACTTAAGGGGTTGAAGATATTGAATTGGTGGATCTATGGGATCGGATTTGTGGCCTCCTGCGCTCTCTCCATCCTGCTCACACCGCTGATGGCTAAGCTGGCGATTAAGGTGGGTGCCGTATCCGTACCTAATCATCGCAGCGTTCATACAAAACCGATGCCACTACTCGGCGGACTCGCCATTTTTCTAGCATTTGTCTGCTCTTATTTTATCGTTATGCCTGGTATTCAGTATCAAGATAAAGATCATATCGCAATCGGTCTTATACTTGGTGGTCTTGTTATTGCATTTACTGGGGCACTTGACGACCGCTTTAACCTTTCACCCAAGTTGAAGCTACTTGGTCAGCTCAGCGCTGCAATCATTGCGGTTTCCTTCGGACTTGAGATCGATGTCATTAACATTCCGTTTGGCATCAATTCCCTTCCGATCATGCATGAATGGATCAGCATACCGCTGACAATTCTGTGGATTGTTGGTGTAACCAACGCCATCAATCTGATCGACGGGCTCGATGGGCTGTCGGCTGGTGTATCCTGTATCTCCGCCGCAACGCTATTGGTGGTTGCCTTGCTGATGCCTTTCTCGAACCCCATGGTCATTCTGCTCTGCATTATTCTTATCGGTAGCTCACTTGGGTTTCTTGTTTTTAACTTTCATCCAGCCAAAATCTTCATGGGTGACTCCGGTGCTCTGTTCCTAGGCTACGCGCTGTCGATTCTATCGATCCTTGGTTACAAACAAGCAACAATTGTTTCGTTCTTGGTTCCGCTACTTATTCTTGGCGTTCCAATCTCAGACACGCTGCTTGCGATCATCCGTCGTAAGCTGAACAATAAACCGATCTCAGTCGCTGATAAGGGTCATCTGCATCATAGACTGATGAATCTCGGCTTTAGCATGCGGAAGACCGTCCTGATCATCTATGGAATTTCCATTGCCTTCAGTCTCTGCGCTGTTCTCATGACCCAGAAACAGAATTGGGTAACGGTGGTCTTGGTTATTACGATCCTGATCGCTTTGGAAATTGGCGCTGAGTTTATCGGTATCCTCAACAAGCGGAAGCCCGTTCTCAATCTCCTGCAGAAAGCAATTGATGCGGGTAAATCGAAATAATTGACTTATTCCTTTATGATTCAATAACGAGTCATCCTATTTCAGTACAAGTGGTTTGCCAGCTTGTCTAGCTATCCGTTCTATAGAAGTAAACTAAAGCGCTCCTTTACGTAAGGGCGCTTTTTTGAATGCATTTTTGGGAAAATCGTCATTAGTGCTCTTGTGTTATACCAATAAACGCAGGCATTCAAGGACACAGCGTGATGGTTAACCTTGGAGGAGCAGTTGAGTAGCGGACTAGATTGTGGGATGAATTCAAATCGCGGCTAAACTATAGCCCTCATTCGTCCGATAAACAAACTATATGACAAGGTCAGGAAAGAATCGTTTAAGTTGAAGAGGGGAGAGGTGTGGGTTCCGGTTCGTTCAAAAGCGATTTTATTCCAAAAAAACAGAAGCAATCCCAATAAGGAGGCAACACAGTTGAAGATTCCTTTTCGCAAATGGATGGGTACCATGCTGATCATTGCACTGATCGCTGGGTTCCTACCGACTATGCCGGTCGAGGTTTCAGCGGCTACACCTATAACAATTGTTAGTCCGGTGGCAGGAGACACGTTAACCAAATCTCCCATTAATATCGTGGTCACGGTATCCTCTGATAATATGACGCGGCTCACCGAAATGTACTATAGAGTAGAAAACCTGACCACTAATCAGGACACGGGAATCATCAAGACCAAGGCAGCACAAAAGACGGGGGAATATGAGGTTACCTTCACCGATGTTGATCTTACCGAAGGTCGAAACCGCATTACAGTAGTGGTAGGAGAGACCAATACAATTTTATCAACACCTGTTACTGTAGATTTTACCCCGGTAACGAACATTACCGATCTGCGTCTAGATAGCGAGATATTTGAGAACAACCGAATCATGCCCCAGTCGCAGTTGGAGAGCTTTATGATTACTGGTTCAGCGAGTGGAGCCTCAATAGTCTCTGCGTATGTAAAC
>JAIMBU010000005.1 GCA_023511325.1 Gorillibacterium sp. | reverse complement strand
GGCGCCTTTGAAATAGCATCCTTTCCTTCCTCTAATCAGAGGATGCCATTTCAAGAGCGCCCGAAGCCGACATACAAGTTCGCAACGCTTAACACATAAACGCATTACGCTTATCGTTTGAGCTTTCCCAAGCGGGACAGACATCAATATCCCGATTACGCATATCCTAAACCCATAGCCGCCGAGACGAATGAATCCGGAGGTTTTCCGTCGTTAAGGCAGGTAAGTTCGTGAGAAGGGAATGTGGATTATGTGCGGAATAACGGGATGGGTGGATTGGCGGAAGGACCTGAGCACTGCGCTTAATATTGTGCAAAAAATGACAGAGACATTAGCTGCGCGCGGACCGGATGCTTCAGGCACCTGGCTGTCTCCACACTGCGCTCTTGGGCACCGGAGACTATCCGTTATCGATCCGGTAAATGGAAAGCAGCCGATGATCCGGGCTAAGGGGGATAAGAATTGTAGTATCGTCTACAACGGAGAACTATACAATGCTCTTGAGCTAAGGCGTGAACTCGAAGGGCGGGGACATCGATTCCAAACCCATTGTGATACGGAAGTACTTTTACTTGCTTATGTTGAGTGGGGTAAAGCTTGCGTGGACCGCTTAAACGGTATTTTTGCTTTTGCTATCTGGGATGAAACAACAGAAGAGCTGTTTTTGGTACGTGATCGATTGGGCGTGAAGCCATTATTTTATTCCTATGATAACGGAATGTTCCTCTTTGGCTCCGAGCCCAAAGCCATTCTCGCCCACCCCGACTTCGCAGCGGAGGTTGATGCCGAGGGACTGGCGGAAGTATTTGCCCTCGGACCGGCGCGAACCCCCGGCCAGGGAGTCTATCGGCGGATGGCCGAGTTGAAGCCGGGTCACTGCATGACACTGAGCCGGAGCGGCCTGCGGACAACCGTTTACTGGCAGCTCGTAAGCAAGCCACATGAGGATGACGTCAATGCCACAGCGATCAAGATTGGGGAAATACTGAAAGATACGCTAGAGCGCCAGCTCATATCAGATGTTCCCGTCTGTACCTTGCTCTCCGGCGGACTGGATTCAAGTGCACTGACCTCACTGGCCGCTGCTTATTACGCTGGGACCGGGCAGGGAGTCGTACCTACATTCTCCGTTGATTACGTGGATAATGCGAAGCATTTTACCACGAGTACCTTTCAGCCCAATTCGGATGCTCCTTGGATCAAGCGCATGAGCGAATACCTCGGAACGGAGCACCACAACATCGAGTTTGATACCCCAGAGCTTACGGAAGCGCTGAAGGCAGCGACGCTCGCTCGCGATCTTCCAGGTATGGCAGATGTGGATGCTTCCTTGCTGCTGTTCTGTAAAGAGATTAAGAAACATGCCACCGTTGCCGTTTCCGGTGAAGCCGCTGATGAAATCTTTGGCGGGTATCCCTGGTTCCATCGCGAAGAATCACTGAATGCCGATACCTTCCCTTGGTCCCTACAGATGGGCTCACGTGTTGCTGTATTGAATGCGGAAACAGCCAACCTGCTGAAGCCTGAAGCTTATGTAAAGGAACGTTACCAGCAAGCATTAGCTGAAGTGCCTCATCTTCCGGGTGAGAACAAGGAGCAGCGGCGGATGCGGGAAATGTCCTACCTGAACATCACTCGCTTCATGCCAACACTGCTTGATCGTAAGGATCGGATGAGCATGGCCGCAGGCCTAGAGGTTCGGGTCCCCTTTTGCGATCATCGACTCGTGGAATATGTCTGGAATGTTCCCTGGGAAATTAAAACAGCTGGGGAGCGGGAAAAGGGGATTCTCCGGAAGGCTTTAACGGGCGTGCTACCTGATGACGTTCTCTATCGTAAAAAGAGTCCTTATCCGAAAACACATAACCCCTCCTATACCGCAGCCGTGAAAAAATGGGTGTTGGAGATTCTGGATGATTCCACTTCGCCGCTGCTGCCACTGATTGATGTGGCCTATGTCCGCCGATTGGCTGAATCCTCGGATACCTCCCTCCATATTCCTTGGTTTGGTCAGTTGATGAGCGGTCCGCAGCTATTTGCCTATCTCGCCCAAACGGATACCTGGTTACGGACCTATAAAGTGCGAATTGTTTAAGAGCTAGGCTCCTTAAACTTACCTTATGGTAGCAACTTGATTTCATTTCAAAGGCGGACGTAAACTTTCCCTGCCTCCCCTTTCCTCCCTAACCTACTATAAATATCCTCATCAGCAAAAAACAAGCGATCTCCAAAACCATGGAGATCGCTTGTTTTTGATAAAGACTGGATTTAGCAATGTTTAATCTTATCACCCGCAGATGTTTTAGCTTAGCCTCTACTTATACTTTGTTTTTTATGCGTTCCATAAGTAGCTTCAGAGCATTCGCTCGGTGGCTGACCCTGTTCTTCTCGATGAGTGTCATCTCAGCTAATGTCTTACCAAACTCTGGCATATAGAACAAAGGGTCATAACCGAAGCCGGACTCCCCTCTTGGCTCGGCTAGGATATAACCCGAGCAAGTCCCTTCAGCCTCCAAATAGGATTCATCCGCAGGATCATATAGTACAAGCACCGAGACAAAATGCGCTTGACTGTATCCTTGCGGCTGCGAAGCATCATCTGCTTCCGTTGATGCAGGAATCGTAAACGGCTGGGTCTTAGTGCCGAGCTCACTTAAAAGCTTGGTATTATTAGCGCGGTCATTGGCTGGCTCTCCTGCATAGCGAGCAGAATATACTCCCGGTTCCCCATCAAGTGCTTTGACGCACAGCCCGGAATCATCAGCAAGTACCGGCTCGTTCAGCAGCACTGCGATCTCCTTCGCTTTCTTCAGGGCATTGCCGAAAAACGTATCCTTATCCTCGACTACATCAGGAAAATCATCATAATCAGCCAAGCTTCGCACCTGGATGCCGAGTGTTGTGAACATACTTTCAAATTCCTTCAGCTTGCCTGCATTTCGGGTTGCAATCACTACCCGCTTGGGTTGCTGCTGCACGTTATTTGCCTCCAATAAGATCTGCTGCCACTCCTAGCACTTTCTTCTGCTCGATAACCATGGCATCAATCCCAATCTCAGCTAATCGCAGGAGCTCATCCATTTCTTCTCTGGTAAAGGGGGCTGCTTCCCCTGTCCCTTGCACTTCAACAAATTTACCGTTTCCGGTCATGACGACATTCATGTCGACCTTGGCTTTGGAATCTTCCTCATAATTCAGGTCGAGCAAACGAGCTTCAGCTACGACGCCTACACTGACAGCCGCAAGAAAATCATTAATCGGATACCGCGTGATCATCTTGGCTTCATATAATTTATTGATGGCCATCACCATAGCCACGAATGCTCCCGAAATTGAGGTTGTGCGTGTGCCTCCATCTGCCTGAATGACATCGCAATCGAGGGTTATTGTACGTTCACCCAACTTCTCCAGACTGACGACAGAGCGCAGAGCGCGACCGATCAAGCGTTGAATCTCCATTGTACGGCCGCCGAGCTTTCCTTTGACGGCTTCGCGTTGATTGCGCGTTTGTGTCGCACGAGGGAGCATAGAATATTCAGCGGTTATCCATCCACGACCTTGGTTCTTCATGAAAGGAGGGACTCTCTCCTCAACGGATGCTGTACAGATTACTTTAGTATTTCCCACTTCAATAAACACAGAACCCTCTGCGTGTTTAATATAGGACGGCGTTATCGTCACCGAACGGATCTGATCTTGTTGTCTTCCATCGCTTCTCATCATATTTCCTCCTGATACGTTACGCCTTTTTTCTAATCACTAGGCTTTAGACCTACCCCTTATTCTACCAAAGCAAAGAAGGAAAAGCATCTTGGAAATAATAACGCTTCTCCTTCAAGTTTAAAACTCCCTAACTCCCTAAAGTTAATTGAGCTTTTTTAGTATGCAGTTAGCGGCAAATGTTATGCAATATCGGCCTTAAGCCTTGTATGGATTGATGTGTACGGGCTTGGCTACAGGCTTGGTTAAGCTTTGATCGCCGGAGGCCTTAATGGTTGTATTCCCATTTACAGAAAGCGAAACTTCCGCTGATTTGGTTGTTTCAAGCAAGGAAAGAACAACCTCTTGAATGGCTTCAGCGGATGCCTTCTGCTCAGCGTCCAAGAAGGTACTGCCAAAGTCGACGCTCACAAGACTGTTATCTACGGCTTGGTTAACTTCAAGAACCTTAATATCCGAGGTGAGGGCGGTCATCAAACCAGAGGCAATATCTGGTCCCTTGACCAATTCCTCTACTGTCGCTTGAGCGACTTGATCGGTTCGATTGATCAACCGAGTAACTGGCACATAATAATTGAAGTTATCTTTTGTGGTTCCTTTGAAATACAAAACAACCGGAGTGGTGCGACCTGGATCAACCCCTGGAGCAAATTCTAGGTTAATGCCCATGGAACGACTGAGCGGCTCATCCAGAGGGGTACCTAATTCAGTCATTTCCGGTAACTCCTGCCCACCGACTAATATTTTAACTTTTTCCACAGTAGGAAAGCTGGTTAGGGTCCAGGTAAGCGCTTCAAGTATTTTTCGCTCATCTTGCCCGTTGTACTGAGTAAACTCGCTGGAAAAGTCTACGGTGGCCAGCTTATTTTCGTCAATATTCAGGCTATTTACCACAGTTCCCTTGGGGAGCAGCGCTGTAAAGCCACTAGGGAGCATAGAACGGGCCGGGCCGTCTTCTACCATTGCTTCCAGTGCTCTTTGAGCGGGCTTGGATTCATCTGTCATCGGCAAGCTCACCGGAACAACGAACCCATTGCTATCTTTAAAGTAAACCGTACTTTGGAGCGCAGTTGAATTTACATCAACGGTGTCCTTGCTGATGCTCTCCTCGGATAAAGCATCCAGCGCTTTTTGCATCATCACTTCAGCTTCATCTGGTGGTGGGTCAATCGACTTGGAGTGACTTTTAGTTGAAGAGCATCCGCTTGCGATCAGACTTAAAGCGAACACGGTGGCAAGAAAACGAACCGGTCTGCCGAATTTCATTGGATATTTCCCCCTTTAGGTGAAGTGCACAGCTTGTATACTGTTATGTATACGAGCCTGCGCGCATTTTATAACCTAATTTTGCCGACAATAAGGACAGGTTTTTTTCGGCTTAAGACACGGGAGGGTGCAGAATGGTCAGAACGTACAGCTTGGATAGCAAAAAAGTAGCTTCCGCTGCTTTGGAGTGGTTGTCTGCTCGAGGAGTACAGTTGGAGGAAATTGCAGAGCTTGTTATGCAGGGACAAAGCGAGTATTATCCGAATTTATCGGTTGAGCAATGCCTAGAAGCGGTAAAACGGGTGCTATCTAAACGAGAGGTTCAGAACGCTCTGCTCCTTGGTATCCAAATCGATATCCTTACGGAGCAAGGAAAGCTGATGCCTCCGCTCCAGGAAATGCTGGTTCACGATGAAAAGCTATTTGGTTGCGACGAAATACTCGCCTTATCCATCGTTAATGTATATGGGAGTATTGGGTTTACAAACTTCGGCTTCTTCGATAAAACCAAGCCTGGTGTTCTTGATAGACTTAATAATAAGGAAAGCGGTGAAATTCACACCTTTCTCGATGATTTGGTCGGTGCTGTTGCCGCTTCAGCCTGCAGCTATATCGCCCATCGGAAGCAAGCGGAAGCCGAAGCAACGATGGGTGTTTAGGACGATAGACGTTTAATTTGAAGGTAATTTAATCGGGAAGGTAGAAGTCGAGTTATCGGTTGCCTTGAACATGATCACGCCATGAGACTCGTCACGCTCTATCCGACCAGCTTGCTCCAAATAGATCAAATGAGCGAGTGTCTCTGCCATCGCAAAGCGGAGGTTAGCTAAAGCTAAAGCTGAGCCAAATAAACCGCGGGATATATCGTAGACATGAATGGGTTCATCAACCATGGCAGCTATCCGCTCCAGACGTTGTGCATGATGGTGAAGTAGCTGCTCGGTCCGCTCTCCAAAGTTGGTAAAGGGATCACGGTGACCCGGATAAGCAAGCAACGGTTTAAGCTTTGCAACGTGTTTCAGCGCCTCAAGGTATGAAGCAAGTGGGTTATCATCGGTACCAGGCATATAGCTGATGTTGGGATAAATTCGCGGGAGCACATGATCACCACAGAACAACTCACGGCTACGGGGCTGATAAAAGCAGAGGTGACCCCAAGCATGACCATTGGTCTCCATCACCTGCCAAGCATCGCCGCCCATTTGAATTTCCGTGTCCGATTCCATAACGGTTACTTGCGGATGAGGAGTGACCTGCGGTAAGGAGCTCAACAGATGAGTTTTCATTCCAGCAAGCAGCGATGACTCCATTCCGTGCTGCTGGAACAACGCTAGAACGGCATCACTATCCGTCAGTCGACCTTTCCCCCACATATGATCAGCCTGTTCCCAACCTTTAGCTGACATACGGACAGGTGCATCCGTTTTGCCTTGGAGCCAGCCTGCCATACCATAATGATCAGGGTGATGGTGAGTGAGAATAATTTGCTTAATCGAAGCAGAGGAAAGTCCAAGCTGGCTCATCGCCACTTCCCACAGCGCCTCTGTCTCAGGTGTATGTAAACCGGGATCAATAACGGTCCAGCCGTCGGGGCCTTCCACTAGATAGCAATTTACATAACGCAGAGGATAAGGGAGCGGAAGCTTAAGGCGAATCAGCCCTTCTCTACCTGGTTTATCGATCTGCTTAGCCAAATCCATCTGCTGCTATCCTCTCCTTTATCTCCCTGTGTGCTATTCAGGTTTATACCTGCAACCTCTTATCACCTACAATTTTTCTTTGGTTCCAACAAGAATCAGACGTTTAGAATCTTCCTCTGAGAAGGAGTCCCCGTTGTAGCTTCCATACACATGATCCAATCGCAGACCAGTTCCAGCCAAAAGCCGCTTAAAGTCAGCTAGCTTGTATAACCTTACTTGTTCA
The DNA here is from genome assembly GCA_023511325.1 of Gorillibacterium sp. Taxonomy (GTDB): domain Bacteria; phylum Bacillota; class Bacilli; order Paenibacillales; family NBRC-103111; genus Gorillibacterium. The sequence continues at coordinate 9,174 of JAIMBU010000005.1, read as the reverse complement.
AGGTAGTTGCGGTCTGGTTTGCCAGGCTCAACCAGTACAATCCGCTTGCGTACATAACCCTCTTCAATGGAGCGACTCTCCAAGATCGTAATCTCGCCATCCTTCCGCTCTGAGGTCGGAACCAAATGCTGGATGACATCCTCAGCATTCATATAATCAAGGATAAACCGCCCTCCTGGTTTGAGTACACGCGCGATTTCATGGAGTACGCTACCGTTCTCTTGATCATTATCGAAATAACCAAAGGACGTAAACAGATTGACAACAGCGTCAAACGGACCTGCAAAAGGTATACTCCGCATGTCTCCTTTAACCCAAGTCACCTGTCCTTGCTCATCTAAACGACGTGCTTCCGTAAGTAGAACATCCGAAAGATCTAATCCGGTAATATGATAGCCAAGATCCGTCAGAGATAAAGAGTGTCGCCCCATACCACAGCACAAATCCAGTACATCCGCTCCCTTTTCCAGTTGAAGCCACTCGACCATTTTGTGAACCTCAGCTTGCGCTCCCTGCATATCCCGATGTTTATACACGAGTAGATAATCCTGTCCAAAGCTTTTCTCATACCATGCTTCCATTATAAACGCTCCTTTTTGTTCATCTTCCTCAGCGGGCTTCAATCATTCCAAGAGAAAAACCATTGCTCTCATTGTACGTTTCTACTTCGACTCGCGCAAATTTATGCGCTATCCTGAACGGAGTGCTTAGAGAAACCTTTGACGTTCGTATTTAGGATATCGGCTGCTAACACTCTTGAAATAGCATCCTCTGATTAGAGGAAGGAAAGGATACCATTTCAAAGACGCCACGTAAACTCTCCGCTCGACATCTAAATGCTCCACTTTTGGTTTCTAAATCAGAGCATATAGAACATGAAAAAGATCGCACTCCACGCGGCCTATTTGACTGGGGAAATGCGATCTATAGTATAGGATGATTAAGCAAATCACAACGAAAGATTTTCTCCGCCATTGTTCAAGCGTTGATTAATGTCTAATCTGGTTGACAATAACCTGATACATGCTGTCTTGAACGATAAACGACACATCATCCACCGTTACCGCCCCATTGCTCCAACGCACTTGAAACCGCATGGTCTGCTCCCCATCCGCCAAATGAGCTAGCTTGGGATCCGCTAATATTCCGCTATAGTGAATGAAGTCGTTGCCAGCAAGTATGACTTGATCCTGAGTGGAGAGGAGTTTGGCTGTGACCTCGACAGGTAGAGTTGCAGTATCCGTCTTTGTCACCACTGCCATCAGTCGCAAGGCTTCTCCAGCCCAAAAGACATGTGGTGCTCGCAGCTCGTTTGGATGTTTACTGTTCCAATTCTGTCGTTCTTTTTCCCAATCCACTGTATGGCTAATCTTCCCGCTTATATTGAGCGGAAGCACTGGAAATGAATAGCGCGTGGTCTGGCTTTCGCCAAAGAGATCGGTTACTGTCAAAGTGATGGTATAGGTACCGGGTTGGGTCAACGGGCCATAAGAAAAGCTCTTCACTGAACCGGAGGACAGCATCATCCAAGCAGCCATTTCATGATGGTTTCCATTAAAATCGATGTTCAAGCGCACATCAACATCATCTCCATCTGGATCGGTTACATGGAGTGTAAAGCTAGGGGTATCCCCTTCATAGATTGGACTGGGAATACTCAGCGCTGCGGCAGGTGCTCGGTTGACAGTCATATACGTGAAATCAGAAAACTCTCCCCAATCAAAACCATCATACACTTCCACTCGTACGTGATAAATCACGCCAGCTGGTAACTCATTCGGAAGCTCGTAGTATCCTTCGCTTGCCCTCGTCGGCCGTGCCACAGGGCCGGAATCATGCACTTTTACTCCAGCCGCGTTATAAACCTCCAACTGGAACTTAACGAATTCGCCATCTGCATCTGGATCGGTTTGATCCCATGTAATTACCGGCTTTCGATCAACAACGGTAGGATTACTCGCGCTGCCGTTTGGATAGGTGATCACGGCAGTTGGCTTTCGATTGATGAACAACCACTCCACGCCTGACCATTCGGACCACAGATCCCCATCATAGACGCGAACTTTGACTTGTAAGGGGACGTTGGTCGGTAGGTTGGTGCCGACTGCAACCGACTGCCTCCCAAACGCCCAACTCCCATTCACCTGACCAGAATCGTATTTTGTCACTCCGGCTGCATTGGCTACGATCAATTGATAGGTCTTCGTCGTCTGTCCGGCGTCTGGATCACTTGTATTCCAGGTAATCGTAGGCCGTAGATTGTCAATAATTTTCTGCGGAACGTCTTCCGTGCCAATGGGATTAGTCAGGCTTACGATCGGTGCGCTATTTACCTTCAGCCAGCCGATGTTAGACCAGTCGGACCACGCTTCTCCATCGCTTACCCGAACCTGCACCTGCAGCTTGAGGCCGCGCGGTAATTCGCCGGTTTTCCATTGCCAGTTGGTCATTGTCGTGGAAATGGCCACTTCTCCACTTTCTGATAGGATGCGTCCGATTTCATCTAAGACCTTGACCTGATAGCCCTTGATCACGCCCCCATCATCATCCCATTGATTCCAGGTTGTCGTAGGCTGTGTCGTGTAGACCAGAGTTGGCGTCGCCTTGGCTCCTGTAGGATTGGTCAGGGTTACCCGCGGTTTAGCATTAGGAGGGGGAAGCACCGCTACAATCAAGCTTTGCGTCACGGGATCACTCCATGCCCCATATTCGTCTCGTACCTGTAAGATTAGTTCATACTCTCCTTTTTCAGTTGGTCGTGTAAGCTTCTCATTTGCCTGGGCACCACTCGGTGATCGATAGGCATATTTCCGTTCCATTATCCCTCGCGTCGCCTGATAATCGATCCCGGTTGCCTCCGTGGAATAGTTTGTGCTACTCACCCAACGATCCGGGTCATAGCTGGTGTCATTCCAGGTGATTATGCCGTTAGCAGCTGCAGATAGCGTAAATGCCGCTACAGGCCGACGATGGACGGTAAGTTTTGCTTGAAACGCATTGGAGTCCTGCCGATAGCTGTCAAACAGCATATTCGGATAAAGGTAACTAGGATGGGGATCATCACGATCCTGCAGCGTCACCAGATAATCTCCGACTTTATCGAAGGTGAGCTGCGGCCCCGTTATCGTTTGTCCACTAAGTGTTGAAATCCCTTGGTTGTTAAGGAAACGTGGGGTATGCACATAGGTCCACTTGCTTTGGGCGGCCTTTGGATCGTTCTCCGGATCGGTGAACAGAATCGATTCATACTTGGCTGTTGCTGTCTGCGTAGCAGGCTCCCAGATAGCATAACCACTAAACCATTGAATGTCCGGCAACGGAGTCTCAAGCATACCGATGTTGCCAAACGTTACAAACGATTTATCCGTAAACGGACCAAAGGTGCCCGTAAGGAAAGTGGAATTATCTGCGGACAGATACGGAACACCGTCCAGCTTTACGCTGAGCTTGGTTCCCTGCGCTTTGGCCTTGATCGAATAACTCCGATTATCCTGAAACGGATAAGGCGAGCTGCCAAGCACCGTTCGAGTGCCATTGATATACCGGGAAAGACTCAACGTGCTTCCGTCCGTCTCTACCGCATAGCGGTTCTTCGCGTCTGTCATGCGGAAGGAGAATCCGGCCCATTCCTTGTCCTCTAATGGATGATTCAACGTTAAATTGAAGCTGAATTCAGCGTTGTCGATCGCTTCATCGGAAACCCATTGACCGAGCTGAAAACCTTTGTAAGCCTCTGCCGGATTGGTTGTGCCGACATCCAGGTACATGTAGGTTTCACCTCCTAGGCCGCCATAGCTGGTGCCTCCACCCCCACCCTGATAATCCGATTGGTACATGGACAGCCAAATCCCATCGCCAACATATTGACCCATAGTATAACGTGCTGCCGCATTTTGGGTTACTCCTGCCATATTTGAGGATTTAACAACCAGCTCGTTTGTATGCCAGTCGTTTCGTTCGGTTGTACCACTGGCATTTAATGTACCTAATCCGTTTACCCTGGATCCGTCCGGTTTGATAATAAATGGAGAGGTCCAGCTGTTTGCCCAGTTTGCGATTACTGGCCCGGTCTCGATGGCCCCTGTGTCTAGATTTACCGTCTCATAAAAGGTTTGGAGTGTGCCGTAGGAATCTCCATTTCCATATGAAACATAAAAGGTTCGGGCATAGGCTTGGCGCGTAAACGAGTTTATCACCATTGTTGGTTTGTTATTGGTAGGATATTGATAGGGCCCCAGCGAGTCATAGCTTGCTGATTTACCGCCCATCCGCGTAAGCACCTTATACGTATGTGATGCAACGTTATACTGAATGAGATACATTCCTGTTGGAGCTTCAGGGTTCATGTATTGACTGAGCGTTCGGGTCTCAATCAATGGCCCGGTATACGGATACCCCCTTGGAGTTACGATCGTTGTTGTACATGTCTTGTTCTTATAGAAATAAAGATTTCCCTGCTCGTCCTTCCAACTGCCCGTATTGATATTGTCCCAGGTACAGGTAAAGGTCCGTTCCGGCTCCGTGATGATTTGCCCCCAGTAATCCTTCCACTTTTCGACGTAGTTCCCGGTTGTAGTCGGGAAGGATATAGAACCGGAAGCCGTTGCCTTTCCCGTTCGGTCATATTCATAATAACTCATGGTCTGACCTTCATTTTTCAACAAATTAAACCGATCGCCTTGTGTCACCCAATTCAACTGATTACTGTAGAGTGATTGGGCGTAAGTCCAATAATTACTGTTTGTATATTCCAGACTTACACTTTTATCCAATGCAGGTGCAATCAATTTACCGCTATAAGCGTCATAGGTCAAAACAGTAAGTTTAGGGTCAGTTGATGAACCCACCAGTTCCGTATCATCGTAGTAGTGAACATTGCCATTATTATCGGTACTGCGTCTCTGATAGTTATAGGCATATACGGGGAACGTGTATGGATACATCATATAGATTACGTCTCCCGCGACCTCCATCCCCATCAATTCAGGAGAATTTATTACCTTCACGGATGATGCACCGGAAAAATCTCCAGCGTTTGCCTTAGCTTGCCATCCCGACACACCGGTATCAGCCTGTGTATAGAGAGGAATGGTCCTGTAGCTGGCAGGCATAGTTGTAGGAATGGCAAAATCATAAGGGTTAGGGTCTTTCCAATAATGCATGAGGTTAATGCTCATGCCATATCCCGTACCCGATACGAGATTTTCATTCCAGTATCGCGGTATTTTACTTTTATTAAGGCCCCACAGATACCCCTCAGCGTCAAAATAAACATAGGATTTATTCGTTCGCATGATCTTTCCAAATGTGGCTGCCTTCAGGCTGGTATAGGGTGCATTCGGTTCGGTGACTGGCTTGCCACTGCTATTCATCGGGATCAGAATAGGTTCGGATTTTTCTAGGTTGCGTGAACCGGGAACCATCCCTTTGTAAGAGGAAACGCCATTTGGACCATTCCCGGCATCCTCCATCGCGGAGAAAATTTCGTTTGTCTCTCCGGTCATCTGGTTTCCCACGTACTCCGAGTAGCGATGCTGCTGTTCCATACCCCGTCCTAATTCGGCATACAAGCCTCCATTTGTCTGACTCTTCCAATCTGAGGTGTTAAGTAGCGCCTTGCTGCTGTTCGTTTGAAACAGCGACCAATTAGCCAGGATGGTGCTAGCGGCAAAGGTTTTCTTCACTGGAATAATCGGCTGCTCGTTTTTCCCTGATATGGTGAAAGAGACTTCCGGCGCCAGGTTGATGACGTTTAGGGTTAGTGTGCTTTCGGTGTCACCTACCGTGTCATCCTCTCGGCCATAATCCTCCTTCGCCTTTACATAGAAGAGATACTTGCCGACCTTGCTTGGGGTGTACGTGACTTTATCCAAGCTGCCGCTTAGCGTCTGCCAGGCATCATCGGTAAACCCGTTGTTATTGGCATCATACTTATACTTGTACTCTGCTGAAACAATCGCGTCTCCATCCGGACTGTAGGATTTGTTATAGAGGTCCACGCTAAGGCTACGTAAGCCCAGCGGTGGGACATCCAGCTTCGCTACCGGTGGCAAATCCGGTTTGATTGTAATCATCGCTTGCGCCGCAGCCAGTGACTTCAAAGCCGGATCGCCATCATCCCACACATCCAACAATACCGTGGTTTTAATGTCTTCGTTCGTCCCGTTGGTGTACGAGCTGCGTTTGTTGGTCCACTCGTCTTTCGCGTGGTTGATCATGCGACCAATCGGGCTGTAGCTGCGCTGAGAGGAAAACGCGCTATCGGCAATGGGCCGATTTTCTTTGACTACCAAGGGGGCGTCAATGATCGGGATCGGATTCGGTGGAACGACCTCTAAGGAGGCCCCGGCTGTGTAGCTGGCACCGAAGGAATCTGCCATTGTCGCATAGATGGTATGTGTCCCTGGTGTGTCTGTGTCGATCCCAGATAAGCGGTCGGCTCGTGATTCAAAATGATATTTTCCCGGTAAGCTCCCGATCCATGAGGTGCTTCGACCGTAATCCCAACCGGTGATTGTTATGGGATCGTTCTCCGGATCACTAGGCGAAACCGGAATCGATTCAGGATCATCGATGTAACGAACGTTTACTTTCGTCCCTTGGACCACACGGGTTAAGGGAACGGTGCTGCTGTAGTCTCCTTCGCGGAACCAACCAAGCTTGAAATAAGGGGGTTGGTTGTTTAAAGGACCATTGACGGTCAATGTTTTGCTGATCCAATCCGAGGAGCAGCCGGTACCGACAATTTGCATTTGCACCGTGACGGTGCCGACACTTATCGGCGCTGGATAGTTGTTCGGATAGTTAAAGCTGAGCAGTTGCGTTTTGTCGGTAGAACGTGGTGCGGTGTAGGTGGAACCGTTGGCTAAGCGGAACACATGCGAGACGTAGGTGCAGGAACCCGTTTCGATGATGTTCTTGGGCCGCAGGCTGAAGGCGTCGCGGTAGTTGATCGTATCCCCTGGCAGGATATCAAAGTCGCCAGTGATGCTTTTGGGAGCCGGATCAGGTGAAGGTGACACCGCAACGGGTGCGTACTCAAAGGTCACGGTTCCTGGATACTCATAGGTATAGGAGGTAACCCAGGAGTTAAAGGCGAAAAAGTAAATCATGGTTCGTGCCCCAGGCGCAGAGTGTACGATAGGATAGTCTACTCGGTCAAAGTCAGCAGAGAATTGCAATGTGTAGCTAGAGCTGTCCGCAATTTTAATTGGGTGCATATTCGTTGGAGTGAGTTTCATTCTTTCAAAAACATTATTCGGTTGATAATCGGGTCGGGGTAAAAAATGAACATTTTTTGAATAATCGGGTTCGATTTTAATGTCACTAAAAACAGGAGACATAACCATGTTATTAGGTATCCTTTTTTGGCTGCTGTCATCGGTAAAATAAGGCTGGTCTAACTTGAACGTTGCTGTGCGTTCATGATCTATCACACCAGGAAAGTCGGGCATGGAGACACCACCGTAGGTATGATACTCCGGACGAGTGGTACTGGGCGTACATTTCCCGCCGTTGGTCGGTGCGGAAATGGGCCCTTCCATACAGGCAACATCCCCTTCACCCGCAATCCACTTCTCTCCTCGACTCCCGGAATATCGATCCCATGCGTAATAGAATGCTGTACTGTTCGCATCGGCTTTAACTTTAACCTTCTTGCCTTTGATCTTTCCAATGGAGCCAGTCCACGACTGCTTTCCTTCTGGAAACTGGATTTCATGCTTCGTGCCCAGCATATCCTGAAAGGTTGCTTTGGTGATCACGTTGTTTGCTGGAGCTGTCAAGGTAACAGTTCCGTTCGCTTCACTGTCCTTGCTGTAGATGCCCCCACCGGTAACACTGGCTGCCGTGGCATAACTGATGTTGGCTGTTGCGGCAAAGGCTTGGGTGCTTCCAAAGGGGTTAAGAAGTGAAACCAGCATCACTACGATGAGTAGTGATGCTGCCACGAAGAGATTTTTTTTCTGTTTAACGTATTTTCGCAACGTAATTACCTCCTACATCTGTTCCGGCACAATGCTGCCAACTACAATTTTTGAGAAAGGTTGCATGGATGAGTCCATAATTATTAGTTGAAGATCTCCTCTTGTCTGCAACCCCTTCTTGGGGATGATGAAAGCTGGGAGATCAGAGGATTTTTTTAAAAAAACACCAGCAATTGAGTTTAATTTCCCCTTTTCTAAGGCGGCTTTGTCCAGCATTTTAATACCGTTTATTGACGAGAACATAAAGTCCCCATATTTCGCTTTATTGTTGTTATACACGACATGGGTTTTGAACAATAAAATATAACTATCCTTATATTGCATAACAGGATAACCACCAGGTACTCCATCATCATTAACTCTGTAATTAAACCACTTCAGCTTATTGATATCCGGTAGCTCTTTCAGATTGGGATCGTTGGGATCGGCTAGATCAATGGCAACCACCGTATCGAGGACTCCGTAGAATTTACCATCCGGTGTCTTCAGGTCTAGATTGTTAGGGTCCCACTTCCTCGATTCAATCTCACCTGCGAAAAAATCCGGCATCACAGTAAAAATATTCGTCTTATGCCACGCTAGTTCTGCTTGCGAGACCGCATGTTTGTCGGCCACCAGCTTACCCCCGGCTTTAACCTTCAGCACCCGATCGATGACGACAACCGCTTCTGCGCGTGTTGTGGTTTTATCGGTTCCTAACTCTCCTCCTCCATACCCACTCATGATTCCTGTTTTAGTGACAAGGTACATCCACTTCTTGGCATCTGTATTCTTCTCACCGGTTGCGCGAACAGCCATCCGGGCCATTTCTAGCCGCGTCATCTTCGTGTTCCAATTCCCTTTGAATTCATCTGGTGTCGTGAGTCCAGCCGTTGTTGCAGCTGCTACAATCGGTTCATACCACGTTCCCCCGGATGCTGGTTTTACCTCTAGGTTAGATGCAGCTACGATCATGGCTGTGAATTCCGCACGGGTTACTTGATTGTTCGGGCGAAAGGTTCCGTCCTCGTAACCGGAAACATAGCCTTGCTGGACAGCCGCATCAATCGAACCCTTAGCCCAATGCTTGTCCGTATCTGAGAACGATGCATATCCCTTTGTGGGATTGATAAAAATCAGGCTAATCATCATCGTTCCAGCAATCGTCCCTTGGATCATTCGGTTCCATTTTATGTTCATTATTTTTTTC
>JAIMBU010000490.1 GCA_023511325.1 Gorillibacterium sp. | reverse complement strand
GTCATCAATGTTGCTTCCCTCTTCTACATAAGAATTTTTAAATAAATGATCATATGTTGGTAAATTCCTAATAAATGAACGATAAAATATATACTAGAAGCGGGAGGTAGTTATGGAAAAGAAAATTCAGTTTGAATTAGCTGGACGCACCCTAAGCCTGGAAACAGGTAAATTTGCCAAGCAAGCTAACGGCGCCGTTATGGTTCGTTACGGGGATACAGCTGTACTTTGTACAGTTACAGCATCACCTGGACCCAAAGACCTTGATTTTTTTCCACTCACGGTCAATTATGAAGAAAAAATGTATGCTGTTGGTAAGATTCCAGGTGGTTACATCAAGCGTGAAGGACGCCCTTCCCAAAAGGCGATTCTATCCTGCCGGTTGACCGACAGACCGATTCGGCCATTATTTCCGGAAGGCTTCCGAAATGATGTCCAGATTGTTAATATGGTGATGAGCGTCGAGCAAGACAACAGTCCGGAAATAGCAGCAATGATCGGAACGTCTGCAGCGCTGACTATCTCCAATGTACCTTTTAATGGGCCTATTGGTGGTGTTGTTGTTGGACGAGTAGACGGTCAATTCGTCATCAATCCGACAATTGCGCAAGCGGCTGTCTCTGAGTTGTATCTTGTTGTATCCGGTACCAAAGATGCGATCATGATGGTTGAAGCTGAGGCTCACGAGGTTCCGGAAGAGATCATGCTAGAAGCCATTATGTTTGGACACGAGGAAGTTAAGCGAATCGTAGCCGAAATCCAGAAGTTTGCTCTTGATATATCGAAGCCTAAGATGGATGTTATCTTAGACCAAGTCGATAGCGAAGTCAGTGCTCAAGTGCGGGAATATGCTTCAAGCCGTCTTGTGGAAGCTGTTCACATCAATGAGAAGCAAGCTCGTCAGGATGCTATTGATTTGGCCAACGCTGATGTTGTTGAATATTTCAAAGAAGTATATATTGAAGAGCCGGACAAGCTGGATGACGTCAAGGAAGTACTTTATGACATCGTCAAGGATGAGGTTCGTCGCTTGATCACGCATGACAAGGTACGCCCAGATGGTCGCGGACTGGATGAAATTCGTCCGATCAGTGGCGAAACATCTTTGCTTCCTAGAGCTCACGGTTCTGCATTGTTCACTCGTGGACAAACACAAGCGCTTAGCATCTGTACCTTAGGTGCACTTGGAGACATTCAAAATTTGGATGGAATTGACTTGGAAACATCCAAACGATTCATGCTCCATTATAACTTTCCTCCATTTAGCGTAGGAGAAGCGAGACCGCTTCGTGCTCCAGGACGCCGGGAAATTGGTCATGGTGCACTTGGTGAAAGAGCACTGCAAATGGTCCTTCCGGATGAAGCTGATTTCCCATATGCAATCCGTATCGTTTCGGAAATTCTTGAATCCAACGGCTCAACCTCACAAGCAAGTATCTGTGCAGGTTGCATGGCTATGATGGATGCTGGGGTGCCAATCAAAGCTCCGGTTGCCGGTGTAGCGATGGGTCTGATTAAGGACGGAGACCACGTCTCAATCCTTACAGATATCCAAGGTATGGAAGATCATTTGGGCGACATGGACTTTAAGGTTGCTGGAACAAGAAAAGGCGTTACTGCCATTCAAATGGATATCAAAATCGATGGGATCAACCGTGAAATTTTGGCTGAAGCGCTTAAACAAGCCTACAAAGGCCGGATTTACATCATGGACAAAATGCTGGAAACCATTGCTGAGTCACGCAAAGAACTTTCTCAGTATGCACCTAAGATCATTATCATGCAGATCAGTCCTGACAAGATCCGCGATGTTATTGGTGCAGGTGGTAAGATTATTAATAAAATCATTGAAGAAACGGGCGTTAAAATCGATATTGAGCAGGACGGTAAAGTATTCATTGCATCAGCTAACCAAGAGATGAATGAAAAAGCTCGTTCTATTATCGAAGGAATCGTTCGCGATGTAATCGTTGGTGAGATCTATGAAGGTACGGTTAAACGGGTAGAGAAATTCGGTGCTTTTGTTGAAGTGCTTCCTGGTAAGGAAGGGCTTGTTCATATTTCCCAACTATCAACCGAACGTGTAGCGAATACAGAGGATGTTGTTGCTATAGGTGATAAGCTTACGGTTAAGGTTACGGAAGTTGACCAACAGGGTCGAATTAATCTGTCGCACAAAGCAGTACTAGATCCTACAGCTTCAACAGAGGTCGTTCGTCGTGATCCTCCGCGCACGGGAAGCAGCAGTAGCAGTCAAGGTTCGCGAGGACCAAGAACAGACAGGAGATAACGGAATCGATTGAGTCCGTTATGGATTTCAATCGGTCGGTTTTTCTGTTGGTAATCCACTCAAAAGGACTCCGCAAGGAGTTTTTTTACTTTCCATCCCAAAATCGTAGAGGTAAGATAGAGTTCTAATGATTAACCACCCAGTCTAACTCGGCTAAGATTCGCATAAAATGATCCAAAACGGGCGTACAGGCCCGTCGGGGAGGTCTGCCGGGTGTGGAAGGAAGTCGGTTTGTCTGGTGTACTAGGTCTCTTTGTATTGTTATGCTCTTATAGCCCCCTTCTCGGAATTCAGCCTTTTATTAACCAAGTGAAGGAAACCGCAGGAACCGAAGAAGTCGGTACCATTCTTGACATGATGAGTCCCATAAGCAAAAGAGATCCAATGGATACTGATCTCCGAGAACGCATTGAGCAAGAGGCACAGAAACGTGAAATCCCACCAGTAAATGCGCGACTGGACCGAGTCTGGAAAGCCATACCGGGGTACAATGGCTTAGAGGTTGATGTCGAGAAAACGTATAAACTTGCGATAAATCACAAAACTACAAAGGATCAACCATTACTGCTTGTTTATCGGCAGATTGAGCCGGAGCTTGATTTGAGCGACCTTGACCCGCAGCCGGTGTACAAAGGCAATTCTGCCAAAGCGATGGTATCCTTCATGATCAATGTGGCATGGGGGGATGAATTCATTCCTCCGATACTGGAAATGTTGAATAAAGAGAACGTTCATGCTACATTCTTCTTTGATGGTTCTTGGTTATCCCAGCATGAGGATACAGCACGAACAATTAAATTATATGGACATGAACTTTCTAACCATGGGTTCAGTCACCAAAAGATGAGTCAGTTGGAGGAAAAACGTGCTACAGAGGAGATCATGCGCACGGAGCAACTGCTCAAGCAACTGGATGTTAACAATCGATTATTTGCTCCGCCATCGGGTGATTATGATCTTGAAACCGTGCAAATAGCCCGCAAGCTGGGCCTCACAACCGTATTATGGACGCTGGATACCGTAGATTGGAATAAACCTTCTCCGAGCTCTATTGTGCAGAAGATATCGACGCAGCTTGAGCCCGGTGCGATTATTCTCATGCATCCTACATCGTCCGCAACAGAGGCGCTCCCAGACATGATTAAAGCAATCAAAAGTAAGGGGTTCGTCATGGATACAGTCAGTGAACTGTTATCAAGTGAACGTGTCCCAATGCTTGAACCTAATCGTAAATAATTTCTTTGAGAAAAAAGTCTACTTTGTACATATTTACATGCAGGTTCTAGCCTGCGTACAGTCAAAAAGATGGAGGTACTCTGTGATTAAACATCAGCTAAGCAATGGAC
>JAIMBU010000489.1 GCA_023511325.1 Gorillibacterium sp. | reverse complement strand
GCATGTGGAAGCAACGATAATCAGGCAAAAACAGCTGAGGACAGTACGTCCACTTCTGGTACGAAGCAAGTTACACTCAAATTCTTCACTTATGATCCGAAAGCGATGAACGAGCCGATTATCAAGAAATTTGAGGAGAAATACCCCAATATCAAGATTGATCTAAATGTTGTCGCGGAGAACAATTCATCCGAGTACATTAAGAAAATGGATTTGCAACTCATGTCTGGTGAGCAAATGGATATTGTGCTGCAGCAATCGCCAGGGGAGCATGTTATTCGAGCCAAGAACGACTTGCTTGCACCGCTTGACGATTATTTTGCCAAAGAAGGAAAGAAATTTACCGACGTTTATACAAGCGGCGTGCAGGTCAACGGTAAATATTATGGGGTGCCAATCGATTTAAAATCATGGTTCGTAATCATAAATAAGAAGCTCTTGGATGAAGCCGGGCTCCCAGTGCCATCTCTAGATTGGACATGGGACGACTATCGTGTATATGCTAAGGCTATGACCAAAGGAGAGGGTCAGAATAAGGTATACGGCTCTTATATGCAATCAGGTACAGGAACAGCATGGGCTAACTATTATGTAATGCCGTTCTATTCGACAAAGGAATCGAACGCGACTTATTTTAAGGAAGATGGTTCCCACGACCTGCTGAATCCGGCCCTCAAGGATTGGCTACAGTTCAGGTTTGATCTTGAAAGCGTAGATCAATCACAAACCCCGAGTGTGGATATCTTATCGTCCAACCTTGCCTATCGGAACCAATTCTTTAATGGAAAAGCAGCGATGATGCCAATCGGTTCATGGATGATCGGTGAGATTAAAGACACGGATAAGTTCCCGCATGATTTCGTCACCACGTTTGCGCCGCTGCCTAAATTTGAGGGCGGAACGGCTGGACGCACATTTTCCGAAGCCACCTATTTGACCATCTCCAAGACGTCCCAATATAAGGAAGAGGCTTATGAATTCCTCCGCTTCTACTCTACAGAGGGTATGAAGATCAAGGGCTTCGGCTTCAGCGCGGAAAAGGAAAGCGACAAGAATGCAATCTTAGATCTTATGATCGGTACAAATCAGAATATGTATGACATGGATGCGCTTAAGAAGGTATTGGACAACCCGGCGTGGGAAGACAATTTGACAACGGATGTTCCCATTTATAATAATGAAGTAACATCGATTGTATCCGAAGAAGCACAGAAGTACCTTGTAGGAGGGCAAACAATCGACAAAACGATCGAGAATATGTCCAAGCGTTCCGATGAAATTATTACTCGAAGCAAAAAATAGAATAGCCTGCATGTAAAGGTGCCCGTTTTCTTGCGGGCATCTTTGCGCGTGAGATGTAGTCATGAAAGGATTGAAGTGAGAATGAGGATGTGGAAGAATGCTTTCACGACACGGCGAAGAGGGCTTTCCTTGTTCCAGAAACTATTTCTGTCCACTTCCGTTTTTATTCTGCTTCCACTTTTGTTCTCCTATTATTATGTGAGTAATCAGACGAAGGATTACGTCTCCCGTCAGTTTCAGACCGAACGGTTGAACTCGCTGGAGCAATCTGCACGAAGCATGGAAGAGCTGATGAGGAGCATGATGTCATTATCGATGATTCTCAGCCAGAGTGATCCAATCAAGCAGCTCTTGAATAAAGAGGAAGTTTCCGAGCCTGCTTATACAAAACTCGATAAACTTAATCAGGTCTCCAAGCTTCTTGATAGTTCGGCCTTGCTGATATCAACATCACGAACCTACGTCACGCTAGTTAGCGATCATGGCTTCCGTTATACAAATTGGCCAGTTGATAACCCTTATGCTGAACAGTATCTAAACGCCAATCGTGACTCCATATCTTTGTTTCCGAGGGGGTTTTTATGGCGCGGGGTTGAACGCAACTTTTCCTTTGACGAACAAAAGACAAGGCCCTATGTTTTGACGCTGGCAACCTATATTCCAGAGCAAGGCGATACGAAGCCTTCAGCGGTGCTTTTGATCAGTGTTATGGAGGATGATATCCGTTCCCTTATTACCGGTGTTTCATCATCCAAACGTGTTCTGAATGGTAAAGGGATCGTTGTATCCAGCCCTGATTCCTCTGAGATTGGTACCACTTATTCTCGGTTGCGAGCTATTAACCCGGATAGTAAAGCATCCGAATTGACTCCGCAACTTACGGATAATAAAGATGTGATCATCTATGAACGAAATTTAAAATACGAGCAATGGAAAATTATCGATGAAGAACCGAGAAACGAAGTAGTGGGAATGCTACAGAAGGAGCGAAATCGGCTGCTTGGGTTCATTGTATTATTCGTCGCTGTGTTTCTTCTAGCTTCTGCTGGCATTACACGCTCCATTACGAACCCGATTCGCGTGCTCGCCAGACGGATGATGAGTCTAGCTCCGGATGTCCGAACGAAGGTTCAGATCGGTAGCGGCAGCGGTCGGCGGGATGAAGTAGGGATGCTTAATGAAAGCTTCCAACAGATGAAGAACAATATTGCCCAGCTTATCGATGATAATACACGTAAAGAAAAGCGGAAACGGGAAGCTGAGTTAGAGGCGCTTCAAGCGCAAATCAGCCCTCATTTTCTATTCAACACCCTTAACACAGTGCGATGGACAGCCTTGAACGGCAACATGCGCAAGGTTTCGGATATGGTGCTTGCTTTGACCAAATTGCTGCGGATGACACTGCTTAAAGAGAATGAATTCATTACGGTGAGTGAAGAATTGGATAACGTGCAGAACTATGTTCTGATTATGAAAATGCGTCAAGATTTGGCCTTTGATGTACAGGTGGAAGTAGACGAAGAACTACAGAAGACAGTTGTGCCGAAGCTGCTGCTGCAGCCCTTAGTAGAGAATTGTATTATTCACGGCTTTTCCCAGATGAAGGCAGGCGGAGTAATCACAATTCGAGGACATACCGATCAGGAGAATCCCGGACAGTGGCGTCTTAGTGTCAAAGATAACGGGAAGGTATTGGACAGAGGACAGGGGGAAGAAGCTGGTATTACCAAGGCGATAAAGGTAGCGGGCCGATTTTCTGGTGTGGGCCTATCCAACGTGGAGGAACGTATTAAGCTATGTTACGGGCCTCAATATGGCCTTCAGTTCAACAGTGTGCCGGAACAAGGAGTTGAGGTCATCGTGACTTTGCCCAAGTATTCGGGAACGGAGTGACTCAAGATGAAAATTTTTATGGTTGATGACGATATTGAGATGCTCAACGGCCTAGAAGCATTTGTGCCTTGGGCGGAATACGGCTTCCAGTTGGTCGGCAAATCGAATAACGCCTATGATTCCCTCGATGAAATCAAAGCGACAAAGCCTGATATCCTGGTGACGGATATCACAATGCCCGGTATAAACGGCTTTGAGCTGGCGCGTGAATGTAAAGCGGTGCTTCCGGATCTGAAGGTTGTGTTCTTAACGTGTCACGAAGACTTTGAGTATGCTAGGGAAGCATTTAAGCTACAAGCGGAAGATTATTTAGTCAAACATACGTTAACGGAAGAAGAATTGTTAGAGAAGATGCTTTCCTTGAAGACTGCGATTGAAGAACAGAAGCGGAACCGTCAATATTTGGCTGGTGTCCATGCAAATAAGGATATAATCGCCGAGACCTACTTCAAG
>JAIMBU010000488.1 GCA_023511325.1 Gorillibacterium sp. | reverse complement strand
ATGTTAAGTTGAATTATTGACTTTAATTGCGCACGGGCTTCGTGATGGCTTCTTCGACTTTAATGCAACGATCCATAATAACTTCAATACCATTATCTTGGCATAATTTAGCCGCTTCCTCATTAACAATCCCTTGCTGCAACCAGAAAACCCTCGCTTTTACCTCTACCGCTTGCTCAGCAATGGCAAGAACTTGATCGCTGCGGCGGAACACATTGACGATATCTACTTGCTCTGGAATATCCGTTAACCGCGCATAGCATTTCTCTCCAAGAATTTCTGCTGCATTCGGATTGACAGGAATGATCCGATAGCCTCTGTCTTGCATAGCCGAAGCCACCATATGCGAGGTGCGGTCTGTACTATCGGAGAGACCCACAACAGCAATATTTCCAGCCTGCTCCAAGATGACCTTAATCCGTTCTCTAGAAGGATTCTCAAAAGCCATAATATCTGTCCCCTTTCAATCGATAAACTCAATTTCAGCTCCAAGAGCCTTTAAATGCTCAAAAAAATTAGGATAGGATTTAGCTACGTGCTGCGCATCCTTGATCATTAAACCCTTCCTAGAACGCAGACCAACAATGGTAAGTGCCATAATAACGCGATGGTCATAATGGGCATCAATCTCCACTCCACCCTCAACACCCATTGGAGATCCATGCACAATAATTTCACTCTGTCGTTCTTCAGCATCTACCCCTGCTTTGCGTAATTCCCGAACAAAATCACTGATTCGGTCACATTCCTTGTAGCGCAAGTTCTCTACATTATAGAATCTGGACGTACCTTCAGCAAAGGCCGACGCGGCTACCATGGCTAAAACACCATCGGTAAAGCCATCACCATCAAATTCCCCAGCTTTAAGTTGCCCTATTCCTTGTACATGTACCACACCGTTTGCATGCGTTAGGGGGACACCCATGGAGCGTAGCACATCTACAACCTCCCGCTCGCCTTGCCTACTCTGCTCAGCTAAACGCAAAACCCGCACATCAGAATTTGTTACTGCTGCCGCGGCCAGAATAGCAGCCGATCCCGGATAGTCTCCCTGAACGGCATACTCAGCTGGTTTATAAACTTGGCGACCAGGTATCCGGTAATGCATGAGATCAGCGGCCGCTTCAATCCGAATGCCTGCCATTTCCAGCACTTCGAGGGTTTGACCAACAATAATCTTCGATTTAAGGTCGTGTAATACCTCGATCTCAGTGTCTTTCTCAAGTAGCGGAGTCATGAACAGCAGCGAGCTGAGAAATTGAGAGCTTACCGCACCTGATACGGTAATTTTTCCTCCCTCAGGCTTCCCCCCGCGAATGGTGATTGGCAGCTTGCCACCATTGTCCTCTATTTGGATGCCAAGCTGTTGCAGCGAATTAATCAAATCGTCATGAGGACGTTTACCCAGCGATTCGGGATAACTATTGACAAAGGTAACCTCTTTACAGAAAACTGCGATTGACATTAAGAACCGCAATACGGCACCAGCGTTACCTACATTGAGTTCCCGAACGTCTAAAGGATGACTTCCGAAGCCGCGAATGGTCATTTTCTCGGCATCCTCCTGAACGACAGCACCTAAATCACGAATGCATCTTCGCATGGCATCGCTATCCTCACTGTGTGCAGGATACCAAATGGTGCTTGTTCCTTCAGCCAGGGCTCCTACTAACAAGTAGCGAGTCGTATAGTTTTTAGAGGATAATGCCTGAATCTCTCCTTGAAGATGGACGGCTGGTTTAATAACAGCTTTCATAACGGATCAAAGTCCCCCCTAAGTAAAATCTAGTGCCTGTGAAATTCCTGGATGATAATATCCGCAACCTCTTCGGGATCAAGACCATCTGTATCCACATGATAGTGGGCAAAGCTATAGACACCCCTACGTTTGTGCATAAGCTCGACAACCTTCTCACGGGTATTTCCTGCAAGGAGCGGCCTATCCTTTGCCCCTTCGACGCGGCTGACGATTGTCTCTACAGAGGCGTTCAGCGAAACCACAAATCCAGACTTCTCCATTAGCAGGCAGTTTTGCTCGGCCAGGACGCAACCGCCCCCTGTTGCCACGACTTGCTGCGATTCTGCAAGGATTCGTCTTAATGCAGCTGACTCAACCTCACGAAAGAGAGCTTCCCCCCTGCTACTAAACAACTCTGGGATTGAGCAGCCAACTGCTTGCTCAATTTCAAGATCTGTATCTTTATAGGTCCAGTTTAAGTTCCGAGCCAGTAGTTTACCTATTGTAGATTTACCTGTGCCCATAAAACCGATAAGCACCAGATTGTTTCTATTCATCGTCCCACCCCGTTACACTTATGCGTTTAAGCATTATCATACCACAGCACCAGATAGGGGCAATCTCTTTTATTCTATACTGCCTTCAAGCAGATTTTACGGTTCCTGATAGATTCAAAAAAGGCAGCTCGATAGCATCCTCAGACAGGAGCTACCGCAGCCACACTTTTTCAATAACTTATGGGTCATCCTAAATCATTAAACAGCCTAAGCTTGCTCGCCGATCCAGTTATAATGGTATACGCCTTCTTTATCCACGCGTTCAAACGTATGAGCACCAAAATAATCTCGTTGGGCTTGCAGTAGGTTCGCTGGAAGACGTTCAGTGCGGTAGCTATCGTAGTAAGTTAGAGCAGAAGCAGAGGCTGGCATCGGAATTCCCCGGGTAACTGCTGTTGAAACGACATACCGCCATGCTTCTTGGTAGCTTTGGATAATTTCCCGGAAGTAGGAATCAAGCAACAGGTTTTTAAGCCCGGCATCACGATCATAGGCATCCTTGATGTTCTGCAGGAAACGAGCCCGAATAATACAGCCTCCACGGAAGATCATTGCAATATCTCCATATTGAAGATCCCAGCCATACTCCTCAGAAGCCTGACGCATTTGAGCAAACCCTTGAGCGTACGAGCAAATCTTACTGGCATACAGAGCCTTACGTACCGCTTCTATAAACGTAGCACGGTCACCTTGATAGGCGGTTTTCTCTGGTCCACTGAGCACCTTGCTGGCTGCTACACGCTCCTGCTTCATCGCCGAGATGAAGCGGGCAAATACCGACTCGGTAATAATCGACAAGGGTACACCCAAATCGAGGGAGCTTTGACTTGTCCATTTGCCTGTTCCCTTTTGACCCGCGGTGTCTAGGATGACATCGACCATGGGCTTGCCAGTTTCAGCATCCGTTCTGGTAAAGATATCAGCCGTTATCTCAATCAGGTAGCTATCAAGCTCCCCTTTGTTCCATTCCGTGAAAATATCGTGTAATTCTGCTGCATCAACATCTAAGACATCACGCAGCAGGTGGTAGGCTTCGGAGATCAGTTGCATATCCCCATACTCAATACCGTTATGCACCATCTTCACGTAGTGACCGGCACCGTCTGGCCCGATATAAGTACAGCAAGCATCTCCGCCAACCTTGGCGGAAATAGCGGTTAGAATCGGTTCTACGAGCTCATATGCATCTCTTTGCCCACCAGGCATAATGGAAGGCCCTTTAAGCGCGCCCTCTTCACCACCAGATACACCTGTTCCGATAAACCTGATTCCCCTAGCCTCAAGCTCTTTGTTGCGCCGTTGTGTATCGGGGAAAAAGGAATTTCCTCCATCAATCAAGATATCTCCCTTGTCC
>JAIMBU010000487.1 GCA_023511325.1 Gorillibacterium sp. | reverse complement strand
GGTTATGGCTTGACGGTTACGGAGCGGCAGGTGGTTGAGAAAATAGCTGAGGGGCTGACAAATCGCGAGATCGCTCAAGCACTCTACCTAAGTGAAGGTACAATCAAGAACTACATAACGGAAATTCTGGGGAAGCTCTCTTTGCGGGACCGTACGCAGATTGCCATTTTCTACTGGAAAAGAGAATAAAAAAAGCTGCACCCTGGTGGGAGCAGCTTCTATCGTTGGGTTTAAGATTAACGGCTGTAGAACTCGACGATTTGCTTCAAGTCAACTTCTTGAGTTAACTCAGCGCGCTCTGGCAGGCGAACGAAACGGCCTTCCATTGCTTCTGCGTTGAATTCCATGTATTGCTGGATATGATTACGACCAGCAATTGCATCTTTGATCGAAGCCATGCTGCGGCTTCTTTCACGAAGACCAATTACATCTCCTACGTTTACGGTGAAAGAAGCGATATCCACTTTTTTACCATTAACGGTAATGTGACCATGCGAAACCAATTGGCGCGAGCCAGCACGAGTGTTAGCAAATCCAAGACGG
Organism: Gorillibacterium sp.; assembly: GCA_023511325.1. Taxonomy (GTDB): domain Bacteria; phylum Bacillota; class Bacilli; order Paenibacillales; family NBRC-103111; genus Gorillibacterium. The sequence goes on along the minus strand of JAIMBU010000487.1, from coordinate 3,116 downwards.
TATACCAAGTTGTCCAAACGGCGTTCCAGCAAGACTATGAAATTGTCACCAGAAATACCTTTAAGCTTGGTAGCCTTGTCGAATAGATTGCGGAATTGCTTTTCGTTCAAACCATACATTTGGCGAAGTTTTTGTTTTTCAATCAATTGAAGACCGTATCCGCTAACTTTACGGCGTTGGTTGTTGTTGTTTCCGTGTTGACCAGGAGGGAAAGCGCGTTTAGCGAGTTCTTTACCGCTTCCGCTCAAGGAAATACCAAGGCGGCGACTTAATTTAAATTTAGGGCCAGTGTAACGTGACATGTATCAATTGCTCCTTTGATTGTTTAATTTAATGGTTTTGTTCCAACACATGACGATGGTAAAGGTGTTGGTTCCGGATGCCTGACTTTGCCTTTGAAGTCATATTCTCGGCAGGAGAGTTCAGCCGCTGTCCCGCCGGCGGCAAAATCAGTGAGGGTGACACCCGCACACAACTTGAACGATTAAAATACATTCAAACAAATTCTAATTTTAGAAGAACAGCCTATGCTTTGTCAAGTAAAAGTGTAAAATGTTTATCCTTTAGCGACAATTCAAGGATAAACGCCGTTTTCGCCTCCTTTAATACCATGTGTTTTATCGGTGAACTGACTTGGAGGAACTTCGTGCGTTTCCGGTACAATCATAGTATGATGGAGAAGAGATTGTAGTTAAGAGGAGAAGGCCTGTATGGAGGACGAACGCAGTGCAACTTTGCCATCACAGAAGGATGATATCGTAGACCCCAACGTTTGGCTTACAACGGGATTGCAAATGCCTGGTTTTGCTGTTTCAGGAGTAAATGCAGCCAGTTTTAAGGAATCGGTTTGGATCGAAGGCTTCCGCAGTTGGGTCGTTCATTCAATCACAGAGGGCATGTCATTTAAAGGCTGGCTTCTACTTACAGATGGCTCTGGGAAGCTACTGTCTTTATGTGTGATCGACGGGCATCCTGCTTTTTATGCCCCTTCCGAGTGCTGGATGCTCGATCGCGCAGGAGAAGCGTTGGCGCTTGCTTCATCCACTGCTGTTTCAGGTAAACCTCTGCGGAGTTCTGGTCTAGCGACGATGTCGGTGATTGATGAAAACGGTCGAACGCTATGCGTCATTGGAACCGTTTCACAGTCTGACACAAAAGGTGACATGCTGTACCAATTAGCAGGTTTCTTTATTCCTTGCCTATTGCTTGAAGCAGAGAAGGTTCACTATCAACAGCAAGCGGGCAAACAGCGTCGAGAAAAGGCTGAATTCTTGAAAAAGGAAGCCATTTTCCTCTCCATTCAGAAGCTATTCTCTTTAATTGATGTTCAAATGATTCTATCCGAGGTCATTTACCAGGTTCATGATTTTTTCCCTGATGCTAAAGTAGATCTTCTTTTGAGTCAGGATGGCCCAGGGGGCGAACTACCGATTAAATCGATGAATATATTCGATGCGAATAGTGAGCTGTGTATGCGTGCTTTCATGGAAGGGAAGCCTGCTACGGTTCCCTCAGCGAGTGCCTCTTTGACGGAAATTGCTGCACCGCTTGCAGGCAAGCAAGGAGTGTACGGTGTATTTCACTTGCGAATGGGAGAATTTCATTTTTCCCAATCCGATCTTCGCCACATCAGTATGATCACTTCTGCTGCCGGTATTGCTTTTGAGAACGGTAAGCTTTATGAACAATCGAATCTCCTCATCAATGAGCTTCGACTCATTAATGAGCTAACGAAGAGGCTTAATCAAAGCTTAAAGTTAAACGAGATTTTTCAATATGCCGTGACGGAACTCTTGCAAATATTTGGAGCGGACTATTGTTGTATTCTCCTGTCTGATCCAGAAGGAGAAAAGTTACTTGTCCAAGTATGTAACATTCCTGACATTGATCATGAGGTTTTTGAGGTTGATGAGGATTTTCCCGGAATTGTTTATCGTACAAAGGAACCCGTTATCGTTTCCGATTATGATAAGGAACAACTTGTTAAGTCGAAACTAATGGAGTTCACGGGGTGTCGATCTCTGATTGCATCGCCGATTTTTGTCAATGGAGATGTGGTTGGCGTTATTCTCATTACACATCGTGTCCCTAATTATTTCACTTATGAGAATTATAAATTGCTTTATGTTTTATCCGCTCCGATTGGCCTAGCGATCTCTAATGCTTCATTGCACGCTGAGGTGCGAAGAATGGTCATAACGGATAACCTGACTGGCTTGTACACCAGAAGATATTTGGATGATCAGGTTAACTTGCACCAGAAGGTGGATTTGTGTGGCTCACTCATCGTGGTCGATATTGACGATTTCAAAAGGGTAAATGATACACTCGGGCATCTGGCTGGAGATCAGGTTATCATCCAGGTCAGTGAAATTTCAAGAACCTGCATCCGCGAAACTGATATCGCTGCCCGTTGGGGAGGCGAGGAATTAGCGGTTTATCTTCCTCATGTTGGAGCCGAACAAGCTAATATTGTCGCTGAGCGAATCCGCCTGCGGGTTTTTGAGGAGACAAATCCAAACGTTACAGTGTCGTGTGGTGTATCCGACTGGCATGCTTCAGATGAGAAGGTCAGTGTAGAACATCTATTTTATCGCTCGGATATGGCACTTTATATGGCTAAGCGTGCAGGTAAAAACCGAATTAAGCTTGGATAATCTGTTTTTGATAAAATCAAGGTTGCGCTTTCAGAGGTATTCCATGTATCATGAGTGTAGTATGCTACAATATACCATTTAACTAATAACTGGAGGGATTTCAAATGACCAATAACGCCGCTATTGTGGAGATTTCTCAAACGGCCAATCAGTTTGGCTCATCCATCGTTTTGCAATATGACAATAAGTACATCGATGTGAAGAGCATTCTTGGTTTGTTTACTACCTTGCTCACAAGTGGTAAGTATGATCTACATGTTCACGGTCAAGACGCTGAAGAAGCTAAGCAAGCGATGACTGCAGTATTCGCTAAGTACAATCTTGAAGTTAATGTTATTCAGGAATAATGCAGAGAATCATTGGTTTTACAAGAAAGACATCCTCAATGAGGATGTCTTTCTTGCTGTAGACGCGAACTAGCATCAGGGTCAGTTCACAGAGAACTACATGCTACTTCTC